>JAYVYS010000189.1:0-4199 GCA_043784005.1 Isosphaeraceae bacterium | reverse complement strand
ACTCATTGAAGCTCCCTCAAACCCGAATTCGTGGTTAATTACCCTGTCTTGCCAAATGAAGGCGTGTGTGATTCAGAGATTGTGACAAACCGGGCGCGTAACTTATCATAGAGATTGCGTCCGGTTTCGCGATTCTCGGGACGGTTCCACCCCGAAGGAGACCCGCGGACATGCCCCACGCGAACGAACAAGCTCGGACGATTTCTCGCAACGTCATGATCACGACCGGCGCGGTTGTCTTCTGTTTGCTCGCGAATCTCTCGCGGGCGACCGCCGACCGCATCACTTTGCGAGGCGGCGGGCAGATCCGCGGGAAAGTCTTGGCCGACCCGAAGTCGGCCGACCGCGTCTTGGTCTTGACCGAGCGCGGCAAGACCCCGATTCGGTTCCAGAAGGTACAGATCCTTGAGGTGGTCGCCGAGCCCAGCCCGCTCGACGCCTACCTCGTACGTCTTGCCGAGACACCCAAAACCGCCGAGGCGGAGTTCCAGCTCGGCGAATGGTGCGGATCGAAGAAATTGGCGGACCTGGCGTCGCTCCATTACGAGACCGCGCTGAGCTTTGACAAAGAATTCGCCCCGGCGCACAAGAAGCTCGGTCATGTCCTCATCGGCGACCGCTGGCTCGTCGGCGACGAACTGCGCGAGGCGCAAGGACTTATAAAATATAAAGGAAAGTGGATTATTCGCGAAGACTTGGAGCAGTATGAGAAAAACGATGCGACCGTCGCCGAGCAAACGGTCTGGATTCGTCGGATTCGCCTGCTTCGTGAGGCCATGGCTTATGGTGCGGACGACCGCCGCCGTGAGGCGGAAACCCAGTTCATGCAGATCCGCGACCCCAATGCCGTCGCCCCTTTGATCAAGGTCCTTGGCGCGGATGTCGACGCGATGCGAAAGCTTCTCGCACACGTACTGGGTCTGATCCCCGGTACGGAGTCGGCCCTGGCACTCGTCAACATCCTGGTTCACGAGTCCGACGGAGACATCCGCCACTCTTATCTCGATGAATTGAACCGTCGCACAGAGCCCGAGATCAAAAAGCAGCTTGTCCGGGCCCTTACCGCCCAGCAACCCGAGATCATCAATCGCGCCGCTTGGGCACTCGCGAATTTGAAGGTCATCGACGCGGTCCCCAGCCTGATCAATGCGCTGGTGACCTCCAAAGACGAAATCGTCATGGCACCTTCTCCGGGCGCGCCGGCGGGGGCGGGAGGCATGAACATGGGAGTCAACTTTAACTCAGGGCCGACCTTCAGCCCCGGTTACGGCGTGCCCATCGCTTATAATGGAAGCTCCGTCGCCTACCTGACCGGTCCCGTCGTGGCCCCCGGCGTGGTCGCATTCGGGGCGACCGGCGCTCCCGCCTATGGTGCCGGTCCCTACGCGCCCGGGATGTATCCCAACATTGATGGTTCGTCACTCGCCCAGACCCCCATCGCGGCGGGGGGAGGCGTTAACGGTACGCGCGGGCCTGTCCCCAAAATCCTGACGTTTTCGGTACAGAACGTCGAAGTCCTCGCCGCCCTCGTCAAGCTCACCGGTCAAGACTTCGGCTACGACCTCCCCTCGTGGCGGAACTGGCTCCGGACCTCTTTCCACTCCGAACCCGCTCCCGCCAAGCGCGTCCTTCAGCCCTGAAACATCCCTTGATTACGAGATTTTGCGAACCTGACTCCAGTGCAAGTGTCTTCCTGTCGATGATTGTGAAAAGATTCACAATGGCGCTAAAATGTCGTAATGGGAGAGACTTGATGAGCGAGCGCGCGCGGGTGGTGATTGTGGGTGCAGGTTTTGGAGGGTTGACCGCGGCGCGGACGTTTCGGAAGGCCGAGGTTGATGTCACGCTGGTCGATCGACACAATCATCATTTGTTTCAACCGTTGCTCTATCAGGTCGCCACCGCCGCCTTGAATCCCAGCGACATCGCCTCGCCGATCCGAAGGATTCTCCGACGTCAGAAGAATGTCGAAATTCTCCTCGCCGAAGTGACGGGCATTGATGCGGAGGGTCGGGCGGTGGTGCTCTCCGAGGGCCGATTACCGTTCGACTACCTGATCGTGGCCGCGGGGGCGACGCACGCTTACTTCGGACACGATGAGTGGGCCTCCTTCGCGCCCGGGCTGAAGAGCATCGACGACGCCTTGTCGATCAGACGCAAGATTCTCTACGCCTTCGAGGCGGCCGAGCGTGAGAACGACCCGTCCGAACGTACCGCGTGGCTGACGTTTGTGGTTGTGGGAGGAGGCCCGACTGGCGTCGAGCTTGCCGGGGCCTTGAGCGAGATCGCTCGTCACGCACTCGCCAGGGATTTTCGACATATTGATCCGACGCTCGCGAAAGTCCTGCTCCTTGAGGGCTCCCCTCGCATCCTCACCGCGTTTGATCCCGTGCTTTCCGAAAAGGCCGAGAAGCAGCTCGAACATCTCGGCGTCGAGGTGCGGACCCACGCCGTCGTGACGAACATTGATGAAAACGGCGTATCGCTCGGCCCGACCCGCATCGAAGCGCGCACCGTGCTTTGGGCGGCGGGAGTCGCGGCGTCTCCCTTGGGCAAGTCGCTGGGCGTGCCGCTCGATCGCGCAGGGAGGGTGAAGGTCAACCCCGACCTGACCATCCCCGGACACGACACGATCTACGTGATCGGCGACCTCGCAAGCATCGAGCAGGACGGAAAGCCGGTTCCGGGAGTCGCCCCCGCCGCGATTCAAGAGGCCGGTCACGCGGCCGAAAACATCTTGCTTTCCCTTCAAAAAAAGCAGCGTGCACCCTTTCACTATATCGACAAAGGCTCGCTCGCGACGATCGGAAGGGCGGCGGGCGTGGCCCAGATCGGCAGGGTCAAGCTGTCCGGCGGAATCGCCTGGGTCGCTTGGTTATTCGTACACATTATCTTTTTGATCGGCTTTCGAAATCGATTTGTGGTTCTGTTCTCATGGGCATGGTCTTACGTCACTTATGATCGCGGAGCACGCTTGATCACAGGTCCGATTCACGAGGAAAGCCATGTCGCCAGCCCATCGCCGATCAATAAATGAAAGAGTGCGTTCCCATTACTCTCTCGCCTTGCGAGCCGGAGGCGTCAAGCCCATCGCCTTCATCAGCATTTGAAGGTCTTCCCAGGCTTCTTTTTTGGCCGAGGGAAGGCGAAGCAGGTACGAGGGGTGCCAGGTCACGACCGTGGGGATCTCTCGGTAGCGGTGCCAGCGACCGCGAAGCTTGCCCAAGGGCATCGCCGTGTTAAGAAGCGCTGAGGCGGCGACTTTGCCCAGAAGACAGAGAAACTCGGGTCGAATGATCGCGATCTGCCGCTCCAAAAAGGGCAGGCAATGGGCGACTTCGTCGGGCAAGGGAGTGCGATTCTCGGGCGGACGCGACTTGATGACATTCGCAATGTACACCTCTTCGCGCGTCAACCCCATTCCCTTCGTGATCATGTCGGTCAAAAGCATGCCCGAGCGGCCGACGAATGGAAGTCCGGCACGGTCTTCATCGGCCCCCGGCGCTTCACCCACAAACATCAGCCGGGCCGTCGGCGAACCGGTTCCAAAGACGGTTCGCGTGCGAGATATCACAAGCGCTGGGCATTGCGTGCAACCCGCCACCTCGGACGCGAGCGCGTCCAGCCGCGCGGGACGCTCTTCCGCCGAAACCGCCGGCTCCGTCATTCCCGCCGAATCGAAAAGCGATTTCGCGGCAGACTGCGGAATGATCGGAGCGACGGCGATGACCTTGGGCGGCGGAGTCGTCGCGACAACCGCCGGCGTGGCCGCGCGATAAGACTCCTCAACCTCGCGAGCGGGATTCGACGCTGGGCGAACTTTCGGCGCGGGCGGGGCGGCACGAATCACGATCTCGATCGGCAGATCCTCCAGTCCGGCTCTCCGAAGATTCTCAAGCCGTTGCCGGACCTCTCTGGCAATGAGAAACCGCGAATTGTTCTGTTCGTCAACCATGATCGAGTCGCCCCGCCAGCGGAAGAGATCAAGCCCAGACGCTACGGTCGAGCGAGCGGTAACCGACGGCCTCGGCTAAGTGTTGAGGCTGGATGTGATCGGACCCTTCGAGGTCGGCCATCGTTCGAGCCACACGAAGGACCTTGTCGTGCGCCCGGGCCGAGAGCCCCAATTCCTCCATGGCGGCCTTCAAGATGGCATGCGCATCGGGTTTCAGAACGCAATATTTGCGGACCTGCCGAGG
>JAYVYS010000188.1:0-4631 GCA_043784005.1 Isosphaeraceae bacterium | reverse complement strand
ACGAGGGCTTCGAATCGATGAAGCTCGGACTGGGAGGAATGCCCGCGGCGGCGGAGGACATCATGGTCGCGCGGGACATTCGTCTCGCAGAAATCACGGGCGGCAGGCTCCACATCCAGCATATCTCCACCGCCCGCTCGGTCGAACTGGTCCGCGAAGGCATGCGCAGGGGGATCAACGTCACCGCCGAGGCTTGCCCGCATCACTTCACTCTGACCGACGAAAGGCTCCGCACATTCGACTCAAACTTCAAGATGAACCCGCCTCTCCGCACCTGGCCCGATGTCGAGGCGGTCATCGGCGGGTTGATTGATGGCACCATCGAGATTCTTGCCACCGACCACGCGCCCCATGCGCCGGAAAAGAAAATGCGGGAGCTGGATCAAGCCCCATTCGGCATCGTCGGCCTGGAAACCCTGATCCCGATCACGGTCTTCGGTCTGATCGAACCCGGACACCTCTCGTGGCCCGAGGTCCTTCGTAAACTCACCATCAATCCCGCGCGACTCCTGGGAATTCCCAAAGGGACGCTCCGTCCCGGTGTCGATGCCGACGTGACAATCATCGATCCCGAAACGCGCTGGACGATTGACCCCTCGAAATTTCTGTCCAAGAGCCGAAACACCCCGTATGCCGGGTGGGAAGTCCGGGGCCGTGCCCACACGGTGATCGTCGCGGGTGAAATTCGCCACACCCTGGGCGGCATCGTCCAGCAGGGAGGCGCAACCGGCGCATCCTGAAACAATCGGCCTTCCGGCCCGCTTGCCAGTCTCGGGTCAGACACGAACAATGGAGGTTGGTGATTCTTCACACATCCTCCAGGCACCATGCTACCTCGTGCGCTACCTGATCGACGGTTACAACCTGATGTATGCGGGGGGCTTGCTTGGAAAGAAGCTGGGGCCGGAAGCTTTTCGACGGGTCCGAACCCGCTTCCTCAACGAGCTGGCCGATACGTTGGGGGCGATCGACGCTCATCAGACAACTGTCGTTTTCGACGCCTCGAATGCCCCTGAGAAGTACGCTCGCGAACAGTCACATAAAGGGATCTCGGTGATTTTCGCGGTCGACGATGAAAACGCCGATGCTCGAATCGAACAGTTGATTTCCAGACATGCGAATCCTAAAATATTGACCGTCGTTTCGTCAGACCGTCGGATCCGGCAAGCTGCCGAGCGGCGACGTTCTCGGGATGTCAGCGCCGACGATTTCTGGGTTGAGCTCGACACCCGTAGGGAGGCCGTAGCGCCGAGCGTCACGCCTCCGGCCCGTCTTAAACCCGAGCGACCACAGCGGATTTCCGTCGAGGAATCCGAGTTCTGGCAACAGGAATTCGCCGACCTCGACGATCAGCCCGAAACGCGCGAAGCCTTTGGTACAGACCACATTCCGATGCTCACCGACGCCGAGATCCGAGAGCTTGAACGCGAGATCGACGGGGAAGTCGGGATCTGATCGGAACTCCTTGATAGGACGATTGAGACCACGCGACTTCGTCTCGTCGACTTCCTGAGAGGTCACGCCCTGGAATCGCCGTCGGTGGCGTGGTACAAACGTTTCCTTACCCCTCTCCCGGTCGTCGGACTGTTGAGCCGCGTACCGGTCCAGGTTTTTCCAGGGACGCCGCCTCGATGAACGTTCACGAATATCAAGCGAAAGAACTCCTCAAGGCCGCCGGAGTGGCTGTCCCCGCGGGGATCGTTGCCACGACGCCGGATGAGGCGGGCAAGGCCTATGATACGCTCGGCGGCGGCCTGATGGTGGTCAAGGCCCAGGTCCACGCGGGCGGTCGTGGCAAAGGGGTCGCGATCGGTCCCGAAGCCGATCGAAACGAGGCCCTGTCCATCGCCAAGGGCGAAAAGCCACGACCCGACGGCTGGGCGAAAGGCGTTCAACTCGTTCGTTCGCGAGAGGACGCCGTCAAAGCCGCCGCGAGCCTTCTCGGCAAGACCCTGGTCACATACCAGACCGGCATCGAAGGGCAAGGGATCTCGAAGGTGCTCGTCACCGTCGGGCACGACATCGCGCGCGAACTCTATCTGGGTCTCGCCGTCGATCGCGTCTTGAAGTGCCCCGTGATGATGGCGTCCACCGAGGGCGGCGTCGAGATCGAGACCGTCGCCCACAACTCTCCGGAAAAGATCCACCGAGAGCCGATCGACATCGGCCTGGGTCTGGCCCCTTTCCAGGCGCGAAAGGTCTGCAAGGCGCTCGGCTTGACCGGCGAAACGGCGAAAAAAGGCGAGGTCTTTCTTCGCAAGTTCGTCGATCTTTTCATCGCCAAAGATGCCTCGCTCGCTGAGATCAACCCCTTGATCGTCACTGATAAAGGGGAAGTGCTGGCGCTCGACTGCAAGCTCAACTTCGACGACAACGCCCTGTTCAAGCATCCCGACATCGCCGCGATGCTCGATGTGACCGAGGAAGATCCCTCCGAGCTTCGCGCCTCGAAAAGCGGCCTGAGCTACGTGAGCCTCGACGGCAATATCGCATGCCTGGTGAATGGTGCCGGCCTGGCGATGAGCACGATGGACCTGATCAAATACCACGGCGGCGAGCCCGCGAACTTCCTCGACGTGGGTGGCGGAGCGAACAAGGATCAGGTGCTCGAAGGCTTCCGCATCCTGCTCGGTTCTCCGACGTGCAAAGCCGTGCTGGTGAACATCTTCGGCGGCATCATGAAGTGCGACACGATCGCCGCCGCGATCATCGCCGCTTACGACGAGATCGACTTCCGCGTCCCCCTGGTCGTTCGCCTGGAAGGGACGAATGTCGACGCTGGCCGCAAGTTACTCCAGGAAAGCGGTCGCAAGATCATCACGGCCAACGGCCTGACCGACGCCGCCCAAAAGGTGGTCGCGGCGGCCAAGGGCGTGGCTTGATCCGGTAAGGGGGGGTCTGAAATGGGAATCGACTTGATGGGAAAAGTGCTTGTTTCGGCCAAAATCGAGAATCTAGCAGACTCTTTCATGGCCGAACGCGGTCTTCTGGAGACAGATCACGTGCGCGTTGTCGAAGTCACCGATGCGTTGGTTGACACCGGCGCGACGCAGCTTTCGATGCCCAAACGCCTGATCGAACAACTCGGATTGCGACCGACCCGCATGAGACAGGCGACGACCAGCGCGGGAAAAATTGTCGTTCAGGTGTATGAGGCCGTGCGGCTGACGGTCCAGGGGCGCGACTGCCTCAGCGATGTGACTGAACTTCCCGACGAATGCCCAGTGTTGATCGGGCAAATCACCTTGGAGCAAATGGATTGGGTCGTCGACCTCCGGGGTCAACGCCTGATCGGTAACCCCGCTCACGGCGGCGAGCAGATGATCGAATTATACTGATTCATTCCGATATTCTTAATCACGGATTAAGGTGAACTTTTGTGAGTCGATCGGACTTAACATCAACGGCTTTTCCGATCAGTTCTCATCGCGAGGCCGCGTTAAATCTGATGGAAGGACGCGGGGCGATCCTTGACACGGCACGCGAAATTTCGCGTTTGATCCGAAACGCGAGCGTTTCGGCAGCCGTCATCGGCGGCATCGCCGTTGTGCTGCATGGACACTGGCGAGCCACGAAAGAAATCGATTTCCTGCTGGGCTCTGATCCCGCCGAACTTGCGGAATTGCTTCAAGCCAACGGATTCCTTCATGATCCCTTACGAAGCGAATTCGTACGAAACGAGATCCCCGTGCATCTCGTCCTACCGGACCAAGCGAAGGCGACGCTGGGAAAAACCGTTGAAATCGAGGGCATTCTGACGGTCGAACTTCACCAGTTGATCGAGATGAAGCTACGAAGCGGAACGACGAATCTGCTCCGCTCGCAAGATCTTGCCGACGTCATCGGATTGATTCGAGCACAACGACTTACGGGCGAATTCGCTCGCGCTCTCGATAAGACGATGAGGCCCACGTTTCGCAAGCTCGTTCGTGCCATCGCTCAGGAATGAACGGACAAAGTGATCCCCTGAAAAGCTTGACCCACTAATGATTCATGAATATTGAACTCTCGGAATTCTCCCTGGATCGGATGGTGCGGGCCGTGGAAAAGGTTCGCGAGCGGTTGCTCCGCGCCTCCTCGACGTTACGCGCGGCGGGCGTGCCCTACGCCGTCGCTGGTGGCAATGCGGTCGCATTGTGGGTCAGTCGAGTCGACGAGGCCGCGATACGGAACACGCAGGACGTCGATATTCTGCTCCGACGCGAGGATCTTGAAGCGGCAAAGAAGGCGTTGACGTCGGCCGGTTTCGTCTATCGACATGCTTCGGGAATCGATATGTTCCTGGACGGACCAGACGCGAAAGCCAGGGATGCGGTCCATGTGATTTTCGCCAACGAAAAAGTGCGAGCCAACGAGTCGCTCGCCAATCCGGACGTTTCGGAGTCGGAAGATACCGGCGACTTTCAGGTTCTCTCGTTGGAACCGTTGGTCAGGATCAAGCTGACCGCGTTCCGCATCAAAGATCGAATGCACCTCCTCGACCTCATTGATTTGGATCTGATCAACGAGGGATGGCTTGAACGCCTTCCCGAGGAACTCGCCAAGCGATTACAAAGCTTGATCGACGACCCCAACGGTTAATACACAATCTTACATTCCTTTTCTCGGTATGGGATTCATTAATGAGCATC
>JAYVYS010000187.1:0-2449 GCA_043784005.1 Isosphaeraceae bacterium | reverse complement strand
CCCGGCATCATGGAGGCGGCCAACCGGGGCGCATTCGAGGCGGGCGGAACCTCGATCGGCTGCAACATCGAACTCCCCTTCGAGCAACATGAAAATCCTTACCTCAGCATGTCCATCAACTTCCGCTATTTCTTCGTGCGGAAGACAATGTTCGTGAAATACTCCAATGGCTTCGTGATCTTTCCCGGCGGTTTCGGCACACTCGACGAGGTGTTCGAGTCGCTCACGCTGGTCCAAACTCGGAAGATCAACCGATTTCCCATCGTGCTCTACGGGAAATCTTACTGGCAAGGGCTGCTCGACTGGATCAAGGGAACTCAACTTGCCGCCGGGGTGATTTCACCCGAAGACATGAACCTCCTG
The DNA here is from genome assembly GCA_043784005.1 of Isosphaeraceae bacterium. Lineage (GTDB taxonomy): Bacteria > Planctomycetota > Planctomycetia > Isosphaerales > Isosphaeraceae > JAYUFP01. The sequence goes on along the minus strand of JAYVYS010000187.1, from coordinate 2,086 downwards.
ATCGTCACAGACTCCACTGATGAGGCTCGGGATATCCTGGTGGATTGTTATAACACCCGATGCTGGACGACCTGGAAACGCTCTGAAGGGGCGAAAGTCGATTCGGACCCCCCCGGTGCGCCTGCGACCGCTCCCAACCCGGCGAAGGCGGATGCTCAGTGACCCCGATGTCAAAGTGGCCTCGGGGCCATCCCCTCGTCGGACCGCTCCGCGTTGAGTATCCTTTAAAGAGCCGTTGCGCTCTGGTGTACGACGCTGTGGCGAACGCGTAGGAGAAGTTTCAGATGAGCAAAGCCTCGGCCTTAGCGGCTCCGGAGAGCGCGGAAGCAACCCCGCCCGCGCCGATCTCCGACACGTTCGACGCCCTCGACAAAACCTTCGCCGACTCGGGGCCTGCGGCGGCGATCGACCTGCTCGTTCAGAGCCTCGACGCACGCGGTGACTTTCGTGCCCTGCTCGATGCGCTTTTGCTCAGAGCGCGATACGAAGTCGGCTTGCCTCTAGTTCAGGTGGGTGGTTTCGCCGAGGTCCCCGAGCCGCTTCGTGAGAAGTACGAGGAGAAATACGTCGCCGCGATCCGATTGGTCGGCGGCAAGCTTCTCATCGCTGGAGACATCGCCGGCGCGTTCCCTTACTTTCGCGCGATCGCCGAGACCGAAGCCGTGACCAAGGCCATCGAGGCCTATCGACCGGAGAACGACGACCGGCTCACGCAAGTCGTTGAAGTCGCCTTCAACCAGGGGGCCCACCCTCGTAAAGGGTTTGAGCTGATCCTCAATCACTACGGAACCTGCTCGGCCATCACGGCGTTTGAGCACCTTCCCCGAGACGAGTCAACGCGAACCGCATGTGCCGACATGCTGATCAAACAGGTACACGAGCACCTTACCGCGAGTCTTCGCGCCGAGATCACCCATCGTGGTCAACCTTTGCCACCGGAAGGGACGCCGATCCCAACGCTTCTCGACGGCCGTGAATGGCTTTTCGTCGACGACGGGTATCACATTGATGTCTCCCATCTTTCGTCCACCGTGCGCATCTCTCCGCTTGCGAGCGACCCCAAAACGCTCGCGCTGGCGGCGGAACTCACGGAATACGGACGGAAGCTCTCTGGAAGGCATCGTTACGAAGGCGACCCGCCGTTCGAAGACGTTTACGAAGACCACCGCGTCTACCTTCGTGCCTTGCTCGGCCAGGATCAGGACGCGGCGATCCGCCACTTCCGGGACAAGCTCACCCCGGAGAGTGGTGAGGCCGATCCGGGAGACACCGTGGCCGCGCAGGTTTTGGTGGGGTTGCTCTCAAAAATCGGCAGGCTGGACGAGGCGATCGACGCGGCGAGATCAAACCTTGCGGGTCTGCCGGAGTCCGCGTTGTTCTGTCCAGGCGTTTCGCAACTTTGCCAGCGTGCGGGGAAGCCGGAAAAACTCGCTCAGATCGCCCGCGACCAGGACGACTTGGTGAACTACACGGCGGCCATTCTTCAAGTGGAGCAAGGCCGGAACGGGACGCCGCCCGCCTAGTTTCGGGCTCGTCGAACCCTCGTTGCAAGCAGGCCTTTTCGGTTGAGCCCGTCCATGCCCAATCCCCGCCCAGAGCCGGAAGCCCGCGAAGTCGACCGGATCGAGGCCCTTGCCGCGGTTGACGACGACACCCTCACGGACGAATTCCTCGATCGCTGCACACCAGGCTCGGAATGGACCGTCCGGATCAGAACCGCCGAGGTCTCGGCCACGTTGATCCGCCGCAAACCTCTCGGAACGTTCGATGAGCACGTTTGCACGTGTCTTTCACTCTGGCTCACCCGCACCGTTCCCGTCGAACCGGGACTACGGATTCAAATCGTCGACAAGGACGAGGAACGCATCAGCGCCACCGCAGTCATTCGACCGTGGTCTTAGTGAAACCGCGATGCGCCGGCGGCGACATGAAGCGGGTGGTTGAGTCTACGAGACCTCCGCCCCGTTTACGGTCTTGGCTCGGACGCGCCTAGCAAATCGGACGAGCCCCGTGAGATAACCGGCAATCGGTCCCACGACCATCGCCGCGAGGGCGTCAGAGAAAACGGAAACGCCGGCAAGGTTGT
>JAYVYS010000186.1:0-12499 GCA_043784005.1 Isosphaeraceae bacterium | reverse complement strand
AATGACCGCGAGGGCGCGCGATACGGTGGTTGTGGGCGTGGCTTCCGGCTCGGGCATCGCGGTCAACGAGGCGGTGGCGGGCTCAGTGATCGCATTTATGATCAATTTTGGCATGTGAGGTGTGAGGGGAAGACTTGCCGGGGCCGGAGGATGCGGGACTGCCGGGGACTTCACCTGGCGGATGGCTTCGAGCGTCTGCGACTCTGAAACCTTGCGAATCTTCTCGATGGCTCGCAAATCGGCCTGAACGTCGGGGTGATCTTGACCGAGGATCGCCTTGCGGACCTCGATAGCGCGACGGAGCAATGGCTCGGCTCCGGCCGGATTGTCCTTGGCGATGAGGAGCGAGGCGAGATGGCTGAGGCTCGCGGCGTAATCGGGATGCTGAACGCCGAGCGCCTCGCGACGGAGTTCCAAAGATCGTCGAAGCAAGGGTTCGGCCGCGACGAGGTCTCCCCGGCTCTGAAGGAAGAGTCCAAGGTTGCTCACGGCCGTGGCCGTCATCGGATGATGTTCACCCAACGCTTCCTTGCGGATGGCGAGCGCCTGCTGAAGCATTGGCTCGGCGCTGGCGAATTCTCCACCACGACTGAGTGAAAAGGCGAGCCCGGTCAGTCCGGTCGCATAATCCGGATGGTGCTCACCGAGTGCGTGTTTTCGGACATCGAGCGCTTGCCGAAGCAACGGTTCCGCACCCGAGAGGTCGCCACGGGCCTGAAGCAGGTCCGCCAAGTGATTCAGACTCGAAGCGAATTGCGGGTCGTGTTCGCCAAGGGCCGCGCGTCGAACCTCAAGGGCTTGTCGAAGCAGGGGTTCGGCCGCGTCGAGTTCGGCCTGCTGATAGAGCAGGATACCCAGATTACTGAGCGCCGAAGCGTAGTCGGGGTGACTTTCCCCCAGCGACTCGCGTTGCACATCGACAAGTTGCGCGGCGACCGTCCGCGCCTCGCGGTAGCGGCCCTGTTCATACAGACGAACGGCTTCTTGCGCGAGCCGCTCTGGCGAATTGCGATCGCGACCGCGTGAAAGGGTCAGCCATCGAGGAAGCAGCTTGCTGAGGAATCGCTTCACAAAGCCTTCCTCTCTTCGCATCGTCGATCGGCCGAGAGGAATGGATAGATTCAAGGGAACGTGGTGAGTCGGCGTTGGCGGCTCGTTCTGAACCGTCAGGTCCGAGCGACCCGATCTAAGGCGAAGAAAAACATCGCCCAGTCTCATTTGTTGATCCGGGATCTCGCTCTTCAACGCCCGAGCCCCTTTGTAAGGGATCGATCCTTCATCTTAGTTCCACCCGGCCACTCTGACCAGCGACCTTACTGCCGGTAGGGGTCGATTGATGACGTAATACCTCTTGCCCGATCTGGCGAAGATCGCGACATTCAGTGAACCCAGCAGTCCGCCCTCACGGTCCCGGCTCCAAGCCGCAAGGGCTTGCCCGTGGCATTGAGTAGCGTCACCGCGACCAGCCCCGGCGCACTCACTGCTCCCGCGAGTAACGCCCCGGGGGGCACGGGCTTGGAAAACCCGACGGCCACCGTATTTCCAAACTCCGCCCCTTCAACCGAGACCTCCGTCCAGACGACCCCTCCCGGCGCGACGGCTGGCGGAGTCCACGGCGCGGCCGCCGAGAGATGGCGAACGATCGGTGTCCCGCCATTCCAGCCGAGTGATCCTTTTGGCAGCCATGTGACACTCCCCGTCTCAACCCCGTTCACCAGAATCTCAAGCAAGGTTCCACGAGCGGGGCGTCCCGTGTAGGCGACACCCGAGGTCTGGTAGACCAACGCCTTGATCTTGCCCGAACCCCCTTCGTTCGTGAACTTCAACGCCCCACCTACAAGGTCGGCCATCCTCGCGTCAACCTGGGTGCCATATACGATCTTGTCCTTGGAACCGATCTCAACCCCGACGTGTGTTCCTTTGGGATTGCCGAAGAACCGGCAGTCCGCAACGGTCGTGTCGTCTTCGTTGACATGAATCTGAGCCTGTTTGGCCCATTCAGCCATGCAATTGGCGAGTGTGACGTACCCCGCATCGATCTTGTATCCGTACTCGTGATGGCCCCACACATGGCAATTCACGAGCTGACAACCCGTGGCCGAAAACTTTGGGCTACTGTGAATGTGAATTCCCACGGTTTTGGTGCTGTAAACGACGCAGTTGACGAATTGGGTGTCGTGAGGACCTCGCCAGAGGATCCCGCCCGCTCCGCAATCATGCACCTTGATGTTGATAAGCTGGGACTCCATGGAATCACCGGGTGTTCCCTGTCCGCCCGGTGTTTCGGGCGGGTCGTTCGTACTCCATTCCGAGTCGATCCCCGCTCCCGCGCACTGGCGGATGCGAAGGTTGGCGAGGATGAAACCCCATCCATATACTCGCAAACCGCTGCCACTGGCATTCTTGGCCCGATTGCCGTCGAGAGTCAGGTCGCGAACCGACCAGTTGAATGGACCTCCGGTCGTATTCGAACCGACGAGCGTGGCGTGTCGATCGGTCCGCATGAGATCGGCGTCGGCCCCATCGCGGAGCTTAAGCACAGTCGCCTCGATCCCCGCGCCGGCGATGTGGACGCGAGAGCGAATCGTCAACGTGTGCGAACAGTAAACACCGGGAGGAATCACCACGCGACCCCCGCGCTCGGTACAAGCGTCGAGTGCCGCCTGGAGTGACTTGGTGTCGTCGCGGACTCCGTCTCCGATCGCTCCGAAGTCGCGAACGTTATAGTCGCCCGAAGCGTCGGACCGGGGCCGACTTCTTGAGGTTGACTCTTGTGCCTCCCCGCGCCACGTAAGGCCGGCGACAACCGGTAACGCGAACCCGGCCCTCAGGAGGAATGTCCGGCGTCGCGCTTCACGATCTGGCATGATCGATCCTCGGTAAACTTTAAGCCTATTCCCGTGCGTCACTGCGAAGACATCCCTCGGAAGAGCTTGAGATAGCCATCCCGGAATAGTCCGTAAAGTGGCAAGTCGGATCGGTAGGTTCGGCACTGCGGCTCGATCGGTCCCCACCCGTGCGGGGAGAATCGGCCGAGCCTGAGCAAATCGGGCGAATGGATGTCGACCGGTAAGGAATGTTTTTCCGGGCGGATCGTGAACCCGACTTTGAGGCCAACGTCTCCGCATGCGCTCAAAACGTCGCCGGAGTGCGCGCCATTCGGATAAGCGATCGCACTGGGACGAATTCCCGTCATCGCGAAGATGTCGTCCTGCGCGTCGACCATCTGGGACCGCATCTGCTCATTGGTATAATTCGTCAAGATCGCATGGTTGGCCGTGTGGTTGCCCAGACGAACCAATGGGTGGGTCGCGAATTCGCGGAGTTCCTCCGGGGTAAACGGTCGGTCCAATTCCGAGCGGGGTATGAAGGCATCTTTACCAAACCTCGCCTGAAGCACCTCTTCGATTTGCTCCGTTCGTAACGATTTCATCGCGATTCCTTCGCGGTAGATGCGGCCATGTGATGCCCCCTGAGCGGATCGCTCTCGATAGAGGACATCCCACCAAAAGCACTTGTTTTTACGTACGTGCTCGGTCGACACGAAGAAAACCGCCGGGACATGGAATTCTTCGAGAACCGGCAGGGCGCGAATGTTGTTGTAATACCCATCGTCGAAGGTGATTAGCGCGTACTTTCCTCCCGATCCAAGTCCGGAAAGCACGTCAATCGGGCTAATGAATTGGTATCCGTGCCGTTGATAATACCGGATCAAACGACGAAGTTTCTCGACTGTGGTTCGCTGAAGCGGGTCTACCAGATTCCGGCGAATCTCTTGCTCATCCTCGAATAAAGAGTGGAACAAGAAACTGATCAAACCATCGCGCTCACGAAAGCAGGAAAGGTAAATACTTGCGATCGCGGAGTCGGCCGTTCGAACGAGTTGTTGGAGGGCGCTTATCATTGTGCTTCATCATGTTGTCAACACGTTGATTGAGTTCGGAAGTCTCTGGGGTTGACGATTCATCCTTGGCTCGCAGTCTCGCGAGAATCACGATGATCGATTCCTTACCAACGCCAGTGGGTTCGGATCTCATCGTTGACCACGCAACCCTCGGGCCATCGACCGTGATAGAGGTCGATCATGACCCGCGCGGCCTGCTCGGCCATGTCGTCCAGCGCACTTGTATCCACGCCGCCGATGTGCGGGCTGAACAAGACGTTCGGCAGGGTGAAAAGAGGGTTATCGCGGTCGGGAGGCTCTGCGCACAGCACGTCCAATCCCGCGCCGCTGAGCTTGCCCGAGGCAAGGGCTTCGTACAAATCGGCCTCGTTAACAAGCCCTCCGCGCGCCGTGTTCAAAAGGATCGCGCCCGGCCGCATCATGTCGAAGACACGACGATTGAACATGCCATGCGTATCATGATTCAAAGGCAGATTCAGACTGACGACATCCGAGTCCGCGAGCAGCTGTTCCAGGCTCATCCTGACGATGCCGTGCTCGTCTTGAAATTCGGGCTGATCGTTGCGGTCGAAAGCCAGCAACTTCATCCCGAACGCACGCCCTTTCGCGGCGACCGACCTTCCGATCCGACCGAGGCCGACGACCCCGAGTGTCGTCCCTCTCATCGGTCGGACAGGGCGGCGATCCCATGCGCCGGCGCGGACCATCCGATCGTTTCCCAGCACGTTACGGGTCAATGCCAGAAGCAACGCGATCGTATGCTCGGCCACGCTTTCATGGTTGGCCCCGGGAGTGATCGCTACGGCGATCTCGCGAGACGTCGCCGTGACGACATCGACCGACTCATATCCAACCCCCGCGCGCGCGATGGCCCGCAGCCTGGGTGCCGCTTTGATTATTCGCGCGGTCACGGGGTCACCCCCGGCGAGTAACGCATCCACCTCGGGCATCGCCTCGACAAGATCCGCCTCGGTCAGCCTGTGGTAGCCGGGAGGGTCCACCGGTGTGAATCCCGATGCGAGCAAAATATCGCGATATTTTCCGGGTCGGTGTCGTAGCGGCGTCGGCATGATCAGGACGTTCGGCATTTTCGTGAAGCTCCACGATTCTTGATATTTTTGATGATCGATGACTCTAAAAACGATAAATGCGACCCATCAACAGCTAGCTTTTATCGATCTAACCCTAACCACGACGAACGAGTGTACGAAGAGGTTTACTCAGGCGTGCGAGAGCGGGCATCGGGTCGGCCCAGTCGAAATAAGGGAAGGTTTGCTTATGACCGACGTCGGCGAGCCACCGGCCAAAAGTAAGTCGGCCTTCCTTGTTTAGTGCGCGATAGGCCTGAAAGTCTCGGATCGGGTCCCAGAGCCGAACGCCCTGCTCGAACCGATCAGTCGGAGGAAGGGGGCGGCCCGTCAGCCGGTTGTAGACGAATCGCGCGAGGTCGATACCGCTTTGTGCCACCAGGCAATTGGAGGCTGTGAACCGCGCGTTGCACTCAATCAATTTGAGTTGCCCATCGCGCGGGTCGCGCTTGAACTCGACATTGCCGAGCCCTCGCAACCCGACGTGCTGGAACAGCTTGGTTCCCAACTCCGCAGCTTCCGGAATCCAGTCGGTGATGTGGTGGCAAGCGGTTCCCTGCAACAACGGATAACGACGGATGATTCGCTTGGTAAAGTCGAACAGCGGACGGCTATCCTCATCAAGATACGTGTAATAGCTGCATAACAAGTCGTCTCCTCCGGGAATCATTTCCATCACAAGGCTATCAGTGCCCGTCGCCTGGATGGCCGCGACGGCGTTCGCCATCGTGTCGATGTCGTTCGCGACGAAGAGCTTCTTACCCGTTTGCGCTTCAAACACGTGAGAAAGTCGGGGCTTGACGATCACGGGGAATTCCAATCCGTTGCGCGCCTCGTCCACTTCGTCGACGGAGTGGACAATCCGGAACGCGGGAGTCGGCACTCCGGCGGCGATCGCATCTTCATACGTTTCGAGCTTCCCGAGCATTCGCGACTGAGCATGAGGGTTGGAATCGTCGAGCAAGAATCGACAAGCCAGCTCAGCGCGATGCGTCGCGATCAGTTCAAGGCCGGCATCGCAGCAGGTCAGCAGGACCGCGCCGCGGAGAAACTCGGCTTTCGCGCTGAGAAGATACTCCGCCCAGTCGCGGGCTTCATTGCCGGGTGCGGCGGGAACTTTGAGGCAACGTGTGTACCGAGAATAGCGAACGAACGAATCGGGCTCATTGATCACATAAACGGCCGCCCCAAGGCGACCAAGACTCCTCGCGACCGAAACCGCGTTCGCAGCGCCTCCCAACAAGACGACGGGCGTCAGGTCTCGCTTAGAAGCGCCCGGATTGGGAACGGTGGAGATGCTTTCAACGGCGGTGGTGGTCATTGCCGGAACGCCTCCTCGACCCAACTCTTCTCGCTCTTTCGCATGCTCGACGTTTCAGACCACGCTCCGAGCAGGTGTCTGAGGACGTGCGTTGCGACCGGGAAAACACCGTCGCGCTTCTGATAGTGGTAGTAGTAATTCGGGGGTGTATTGACTTCGAGGATGGCCCCGCCGGACTGTTCCAGCGGTACCGAAGGGTCGGTGGTAATGATGTCGACTCCGGCGAGACGGACACCCACCGCCGCCGCGGCCCGCGCGCCCGCGTCGACGATATGAGGGCAAAGTCGGTCGATCGCAGTCGTATTGTCGGTTCCGCGATTCTCATTCACCACGGTCTTGAGAATCACTTCCGTTCCCGCTGGAGGCACGGACCGAAGACTTAGCCCCGCCTTGGACAGTGTGCGGTGCATATCGAAATCAATCGTTATCAGCACTTGCGAGATGCCAGCGCCGTGCTTCAATCGCTCCGTATTCGCGAAAGTCACGAGCTTTCGGATGTTTGAGCGGCCGTCGGTAACAACACTCGGCGGCTTGCGGACGAACGCGTCGAGGAGTGTTCCGTCGAGGTAAAGGAGGCGATAGTTGTCTCCTTCCATCTGCTCCTCGATCAGAAGTTCATCGCCATAAACGGAGGCCGCCGCGGCCGCGCGCGCGAGGTGGCTTCGGTGGCGGATACCTGTCGTAACTCCGCGGCCGCCGCCGGTTCCTCTCGCGGGTTTGACCACGCAGTCGCGCGCCGATTTTTCGAGGAAACGGACCGCAGTTGCCATCGTCTTCAACGAGAACCCCGCATGGCGAGGCGTGGAAAGGCCTTCGTCTTCGAGCATCCGATAGGACAGTACCTTATCTCCGGCGATCGCAAGCGTGACGGGGTCATCAATGGGGCAAGTGTTCTCAAAAACTCGAACGCGGCGCGATCCCAGGCGAATCTCCGAGATCCCGCCGCCGAGAGGTGTGAACTGCGCGCCGAGTTCCGCCGCGGACTCTCGCCAGATTCTGTCGTAGAACGCGACCTGAAATCGTCCCGATTGCCGTCGGAGGGGATTTCGGTAGCGGAGAAACGCGCGTCCGAGCTCGACAACATGCAACGCGGAGAGGAGCAGACGGCTTTCGCAGAATAATCCAATCAACATCCTCGACTCCGTCGCGGTGAACATCCCGTTGCTGCTCTCTCGAACATCGAAATCAACCTTTAAAAGCGGCTTCTTCGCGGAGGGTATCATGCGGCCAGGAGTCTCCCCAATCCGCCTCGGGTTCGCCAGAGACGACCGGGCAATTTTGCTCGTCGAGAAGGCGGTCGACCCACGCGTTGGAGAACTCGCCACGACGCACCGAGGCCAGGTAAGAGCGGTTTGTCTCTTGATGAGATTTGAGCCGGTCGAGCAACTCGGCGGCGATCTCGCGAGGGATCACGATCACCCCCGCGCTATCCGCCACGATCAGATCGCCGGGGTTGACGACAATCCCACCACAACAGATGGAATAGTTGATCTCGCCAGGCCCTCGGTGCAGCGGGCCGATGGGAGTGGTTCCTCGCGCGAACACGGGAAAGTCGAGTTCATCGATCGCGGCCAGGTCGCGGACGAGGCCGTCGACCACGAATCCCGCGATACCTCGGTGCTTCGCCTTGGCCGAGATCAGGTCGCCAAGAACCGCGTTGGTGCGCGTGCCTCCCGCATCGACGACGACCACATCGCCAGGCCGCGCGATGTCCAGCGATTTATGAACCATCAGATTATCGCCGGGAAACACCTTCACGGTGCAGGCCGGACCGCAAAGCGAGTGCCCCGGCCCCGTCAGGCCACGAATCTCCGGGTTCACCGCATAGAGTCGATTCAAGAGGTCGGAGATGTCCGGAGTGGCGAACTCGCGGAACTGATCCATCAAGGATGGTTCAAGCCTCGGGAAATTCGCTCTCACGCGAAAACCCGGGCCGGGGTGAAGTTCGGCGGATCTCGGCTTGGCGGCCACGGGCTTGCCTCCTCGGATGGGCTCTGGGATATGACTTCTAGGGGCGATCGTCGGGGATGGCATCAGAAACATTTTCGGTGCCCGGGGTCGGCGGACGTCTTCATAAGCGTTGAGAGTGCGGTCAATCATGGCGTCGATGGTGAACAGCGAAGCTCGATTTCGCGAAGCCTCGCCAAAGCGTAAGCGACGGGTTCGGTCGGTCAGGAGCGACTTCAGACCCTCGGCGAACGCTTCTTGATCTCCGGCGGGGACAACAACTCCATTACTTCCCGTCCTCACCAGGATCTCGACGCCGGCTGTTTCGGTGGCCACAACCGGAAGGCCCGCGGCCATCGCTTCGATCACGACATAAGGCAACCCTTCTTTGAGGCTTGATAGCGCGAACACATCGAACGCCGCAAGAAACCCACGCGCATCACGCTCTCCAAGAAACAGAACGTGTGATGCGACGCCCAGCGCGCGCGCAAGTTTTTTTAAGTCGTGCTCAAGTGGCCCTGAGCCAAGCATGGCGAGCTTGGAGCCGGGGGCGGAGCGCGATGCCGTGGCGAACGCACGGATCAAGAGATCGGGAGCCTTTTGACTCACAAGTCGACCCACAAACCCGACAACCGGAACGTCGTCGGAGACTTCAAGCTCGGCCCTCGCCTCGGCACGAGATCGGAGCAAGACCGGCCCGATCCCATTCGGGACAAGGACCACCCTTGACGACCCAAGCCCGAGCTTCACGGCGGCACGACCTTCCTCGGGCGAGACGGCGATGATCCCGGCCGTTGACAGACTGAGAGCTCGCTCAATGGCAAGGTAGAGCGAGCGTTTCAATCGGCCGAGACCGGGGTCCATCATGATGAGGCCATGCAGGGTGTAAAACGCGGCGGCGTTTGTTCCCATCGCCGCGAGACGCGCAAGTGCGCCGCCTTTGGAGCTATGTCCATGAATCACGTCGAAAGGCCCATGGCGGCGCGCATACGCCCGGAGCGCGCTCGTGACGGAGAAGTCACTCGGGTGTGGGCTTGTTCGCATTTTCAACGCTTGGTGCCTGACCGTCTTCAGGCCGGTGAGTCGGTCTACGAAGAGACGATCGATCCGGTTCGTGGAATAAATCAAATGGACTTCGCAACCGCGTTCGGAGAGCCCTTCGGAAAGGTCCAGCACGTGTCGGCCGGTTCCCCCCGCACTCGACTCCACGACCATCATCACCCGAGGTAAATGATGGGGAGGAGACGCATGCGTCTCGCGGCGGGGAGTACGGGTTTCTTCGAGGCTCATGGTGCTTCTGGTGTGGACCATCACGGAAGCGTCTCCGGTTGATCACGAGGCATCGCGTCCGGTCTTAGCCAAGTGGAGCGGCGTGACGGGAGGCGGAAATCGGTTCAGGGAGCGTTTTGATCCCGTCGGCATTCACGGCGGCGGGGGTCGTACCGAGCAATCGGTCGTACAGTGACTCGTAACGTCGAGTCACGACACCGAGATCAAAGAGGTCGCAAATTCTGCGACGTGCGGCGAGCCCTAGACGCCTGCGGTCATGGGGGTCGAGTGTGAGGATGTCGAGCCATGCTTCCGCGAGCGCCAGGGGATCGCGAGGCGGAATGACCCTCCCCGCGGGGCCGACGATCATCGCGGAATCTCCCACGTCGGTCGCCACGCAGGGAACTCCACATGACATCGCCTCGCCGACGGCGAGCGGAAAGGCCTCGCTCACAGATGACGAGGTCGCGACATCAAGCGCCGCGTGAATGCGAGTCACATCCCTTCTCGGGCCGAGCAAGTGACATCGGCTCGCGAGACCAAGGGCATCGATCTGAGTTGTCAGCAGCGTGTTTCGCGGATCAACCTTGTCACCACAGAGAAGAAACCTTGCGTCCGGCAGGCGTCGGGCGAGAATGGCTGCGGCGCGGAGGAAGTTCGCGTGATCCTTGACCGGGTCGAAACGCGCGACGAGACCGATGAGCGTCGCATCGGGATCGACGCCGATCTCTCGGCGAATTCCCAGCCGTGCCGCGGGGTCGGGTCGGAAGACGCCCGTATCGAAGCCATTGGGAATCACCTGGGTCCGGGACGACGTAAACCCGTTACGGAGATAGAGCGACTTTGAGTGTTCCGAGCAGCAAACCACGCGATCGGGGAGCCAATGCGATAGTTTCGCGCACGCCGAAACGGTCATGAGCGTCGACCGTTTGGCAAGCCCCGGAACGTGGAGCGAATGATGGACTCCCCAGACGAGCTTCGCACGGCTCGCGACTCGGGTCGCCAGGCCGCCGATCAAATTCGAATGATCCATCCAGGTTTGTACGACGCGAGGCCGTTCCCGGCGCAGGTGCGCCGCCAGCCGCGCGATCCCTCGGGGATCGGGAACGCCCGCCCGCATCCCCATCGTCACCACGGGAATCCCAGCGTGACTCAATGAGTCGGCCACTGTCAGGTCATCAATCAACGCGACGACCGTCGGCTCAAACCGGTCGCGATCGGCTCGCGTGAGCATATTGCAAAGCATGGCTTCCGCGCCGCCATATTCAAAGCTATTGATAATATGAACGATTTTGATTTTCAGCTTCAAAGAACTTCTCTTCATGTGAGTTCGGATTCTCTCCCTGCTCGGTCGACTTGGGAGAAAAATGGGTTCCGGTTCAAGGTACCTACGATCAATTCCGCCTGTTGGACCTTCGATCAATGAACCAGCGAGTGATAGACGTCACAGGTCGCATTCGCCATTTTGGCCCATGTCAATTCACTTCGGACATTTTCCGCAGCCTGGGCCGCCTTGCGATACTTTTCAGGACAAAGGGCCGCGACCACTCCCGAGGCCAGTGCGCGTTCATTCTTGGGTTCCACCACTTCGCCGATCCCCCAATGACGCACACTTTCTCCCAACCCTCCCACATTGCTCGCCACCACGGGTCGGCCGTGAGCGAGAGCCTGGTGCAAGACCCCGCTCTGCGAGGCGAAATCGGTGTAGGGAAGAATCACGAGATGCGATCGGTCGAAATAGCCGGAAATCTTTTGCTGGTCAATGAATTCGTTGATCAGTTCGATTTGCCCCGCGGGGCGCTGCGCGACGAGTTTTAGGATTGCGTCGTGATAGGTACCGGGCTCATGCTCGCCCGCGATGGTCAACGTGCAATTCGGCAGGAATTCCATCGCGCGAAGCAGGACATGGAGCCCTTTGTTCGCTCGCACCATGCCGAAAAAGAGAAGCCTCGCTGTCTCATCCCCGTTCGGCGCGGCGGGCGTGATGGGGGGCGTCGAACGTTCTTCCCAGACGGCGTGTGGCGTCACATGGATCGGGGGATGTCCAGGTCCGAGAAACCTACCAAGCTCATCGCGCAATCCCTCGGTATGGACGATCAATGCGGAGCACGTTCGCCAGGCCGTGCGCCAGTTGCCTTGCATCGCCCGGACGTAGCGCTGGTTCGCGTGACCATAGTTGGCGATGTTATGCACCGTCATCACGACCTCGACTCCGCCGCGTCGAAGCTTGGCGAAGTGACGCGTCGCAAGCCACGGTGTATATTCTTGGATATGAACAAGGCGAAGGTCGGGCCGCGACTTCACGAACCGAAGAAACGTATTTTCTCGGCGAATGTAGTGGCTTACTCGCGAAATCCCCCACGCGACCTTCGACTTGAAAGCGTTTCGATTCGCCAAGGGGGGCAGGATCCGATTGATGGGATAATGGCTCGATTGAAAGTTCGGTGAAAGGTCGGCACCGGTCACAAGCTCAACTTCCACGCCTCGATCGACGCCCTCCGCCGCAATCGCAGAGAGCAGATCCCGGGTATACCTCGCGTGTCCCTTCTGGGATTCGGCGGTGAACATGCAAGTTCGCACATTTTTTGCCGCGCCGTGAGATTCCGTCTCGGATCGAAGCGAGGAAACGCTCGTTGACGACATTGACAAGCTCTTTTTTTTGCGTGCACCATGGTTTATCAAACAGTCAGGACTCATCAACAATCGACATCGACGTCTCACTTGAACGCGACGAAATTCATCCCAAGCAAAAGCCGCATCAGATACGTTCGTGCCACCACGCGTCGCGTCCGGGACGGCAAGAGTCTTAGTGCCGACTCCAAAAATCGAACGGGCCAGACGGGAACCTGGAACGGGAGAAAGATTCCGCGCGCACCGATCACGAGCCGAAACCTACTGAAGCCCGCAGCGCGAAAGAGTTCGACCATCTCGCCGACGGCGTACTCCTTCAAATGAAACCCTGACGGGGAT
>JAYVYS010000185.1:0-3447 GCA_043784005.1 Isosphaeraceae bacterium | reverse complement strand
AATAGAAAAAACTTGCGCTTGCCCAGTGAGTAGGCGTACTCGCGCACTCCCGATGAGAATCGAGAGCAGGCAAGCTCTCCCATGTGCTTGACGGCATCGACCCGAAAGCCATCAATATCCGCCTCACGAATCCAGTAGGAATGCGCTTGAATGAGAATATTGATAAGCGTCGACCCTGCGGCGTCGTCATCGTTGGCGAAGTCCTTGAGGGTCACGATATCGCCGTGCTGAACCTCGGGATAAGCGTCCCATCCTCCCCCGGTGATCGACCCCTTGCGGTGATACAAAGACGGGTCGCGCAGCTCGATGGGAACAGGGCGATCGGATTTCCGCCAGTCGCCAAAGGGAAACTGCGTGTCGTTGGAATAGTCGTAGCCGACGTTTCCGGGATAGTACCAGTTGTCGCCCGAGTGGTTGATCACGACATCAAGGATGACCCGCATCGGCGGGTTCATCGCATGCGCCTTGTCAACAAGCGCGACGAGGTCTTCCTTCGTACCGAAGTGAGGGTCGATGTTCAGGTAGTTATTAATGTTGTAGCCATGATACGCCCCTGCGTTATTCTCAAACACCGGGGAGAGCCAAACCGAGGTGCAGCCGAGCCCGGCGATGTAATCAAGATGGTCTGCGATCCCCTTGATGGTGCCGCCGTAAAAGTCGTTCGGTGTGTTCACGCCGGGGGTGCGGCCTGGCTTCAGAACGGGCTTGCGGGGCAGGCTGTCGTGGAAACGGTCAACCATCAGGAAGTAGATGAACTCTTCACGCCACTCGCGCGAGGTGTTGAAATAGTGCTTGCCCGGTTTGCGCGAGAGGTCGAGCGCGGCGACGGAGGTAGGGAAGGGGCTGCTCATGAGGGCTCCTCGAAAGCGAGACGGAACGAAATGAGGGGGGCGCGCGATTCTGGTCAGGCCCGGAGAGAGATGTGTCGGGAAACGGGTCGGACCCGAAAGCGCGGCTTTCGCGAAAACTACTGATACCCTGAAGCGTGATGCGTGCCAAGGAAAATCCGGCCAGGTTCCTCGGAGGGCGACGGGGTCGGGGAATTCACGATCGGCGACGCAGAGTCGGCAACCGATTGCCGTCACCTCCTTGGCAGACCGGCCCCGCCGTGCCAAACTACGTTACTGTCTCAGCACCTTGGACCTTGACCCGGGAGCCAACCGTGACTCGCCGCACTCTCCTGCTCGCCACCGCAGCGCTAGCTTTGGTTCCTTGCACCGTTCTGGCGGACCCGCCCAACCTGAAAACCTTGGAGATCGGCGCACAGGCTCCCGACTTCAAACTTCTCGGCGTCGACGACAAGACCTACACCCTGGCCGACTTCGCCGATGCCAACGTGCTGGTCGTTTACTTTACCTGCAACCACTGCCCCACCGCCCAGGCGTACGAGGCGCGAGTTGCGAAGCTTTGCGAAGATTACAAAGCAAAGGGGGTGGCCGTCGTCGCGATCTCGCCGAACGACCCCATCGCCGTCCGCCTCGACGAGCTGGGTTTTACGGACCTTGATGATTCATTCAAGGCCATGAAGATTCGCGCCCGCGACCAAAAGTATCCTTATCCGTACCTTTACGACGGCCGGACTCAGGAAACCTCGATCGCCTACGGAGTGCTCGCGACGCCGCATGTGTATGTATTTGACGCGGCGAGAAAGCTCCGCTATGTCGGGAGATTCGACGACTCCGAGGTCAAGACGGTCAAGTCGCACGACACGATCAACGCGGTGGATGCGCTGCTCGCGGGGAAACCCGTGACTGTCGAAAAAACGCGTGTTTTCGGCTGTTCCACGAAATGGGCGGACAAGCGCTCGAGCGCCGAGGCATGGCTCGCGGCGGCGGACGCCGAGCCCGTGACGCTTGCGCCGATCACTGACGAGGCCGTCGCGAAGCTCGCCAAGAATGAGACGGATCACCTCGTGTTGGTGAACCTCTGGGCCACGTGGTGCGGTCCTTGCGTGGCGGAATTGCCTGAGTTCGTTGAGATGAACAGGATGTATCGCAAGCGAAAGTTTCAGCTGGTGACCATCAGCATGGACGATCCCGAAAAGCATGCCGAGGCGCTTAAAATGCTCAAGTCCGTTCATGCGTCGGCGACGAATTACATCCTGAATACCAAGAGCCGAGACACGTTTGCCGAAGCGCTGGACAAAGAATGGCCCGGCCCCCTGCCCTACACGGTCTTGATCGCGCCGGGCGGAAAGATCCTTTATCGCAAGGCCGGCGCGGTCGACCCGCTCGAAGTCAAACGTGCGGTGGTGAAATATCTGGGCCGGACGTATTGAAACCAAGAAATACATCCGCAGATCACGCAGATGAACGCAGATAGGATAAAAAAGTAAATTAATAAATTTCATCTGTGTTCATCGGCGTCATCTGCGGATCAATTCTTTCTCTTCCTGGAGCCGTCACGATGTTTGACCTTCCCGCGATTCAATCGGCCTTGCGTCGTTTTGGTTTGGATGGCTGGCTCCTTGCCGAGTTTCGGGGTTCGAATGTTCTGGCGCGTCGGGTACTCGGGCTTGATGGCAAAGGGCTCACCTCGCGCCGGCTGTTTTATTTCATTCCGGCCGAAGGCGAGCCGAAAAAGCTTGTCCATCGGATCGAAACCGGCGTCCTTGACGATTTACCTGGCGAAAAGTCAATTTATCTGACGTGGCAAGAGCTTGAGGCGGGAATCGCCTGGCTGCTGGGAGGGACGGGCCGCATCGCGATGGAGTATTCGCCTCGGAACGCGATCCCCTATGTCTCCAAGGTCGACGCCGGCACGGTTGAGATGGTGCGGAGTTTGGGGGTGGAGGTTGTTTCCTCCGGCGATTTGATTCAGCTCTTCGAGGCCACCTGGGACGACGACCAGTGGCAAATGCACCGCGATGCCGAGAAAATCACGACGTCCGCCTATGATATAGCCTGGTCGTTGATCGCCGAGCGGACCCGCGAGGGCGGCGCGATCGGCGAGGCGGAGGTTCAAGCCGCGATCGTCGAATATTTTCATAAGCACGGAGCGATTTGTGACCACGGCCCGATCGTGGGCGTCGGTCCTCATAGCGGCGATCCGCACTACGAGCCTGACCCTGCGAACGACACACCCATCAAGCGCGGTGACTTCGTTTTGATCGACCTCTGGGCCAAGATGGACAAGCCGCGGGCCGTCTACAGCGACCTCACTCGCGTCGGGTTTGTCGACACCGTGGTCCCCAAGAAATATCAAGCACTCTTTGATGTCGTTGTCGCCGCGAGGGACGCCGCGATCGAGAAAGTCCGCTCATCCTTCGCCGCGAACCGCCCGCTGCACGGTTGGGAGGTCGACGATGCGTGTCGTCAGGTGATCATCGACGCCGGTTATGGCGCGAACTTCGTCCACCGCACGGGGCACAGCATCGGCCAGGAAGTCCACGGCAACGGCGCGAATATCGACAACCTGGAAACCCACGATGAGCGCCTGGTCTTGCCT
>JAYVYS010000184.1:0-4077 GCA_043784005.1 Isosphaeraceae bacterium | reverse complement strand
TCACTGATGACCTTCCTCTCTCGCAAGAACCGGTCCACGGCCGATCGCGCCGCGGCGCTTTCGGGAACAATCACCTTGAGCGCGACGAGCCTGCCGGTCTTGTTGTGCCTGGCCTGATAGACGACGCCCATCGCCCCGCGTCCCAGCTCGCGGAGCGTGGTGTACTGCGGCGCTGGCTGGGGGACCGTCGAGACATCCGCGCGGCAACCATCGCAAAGCCACTCGAAAAGTTCGCCGTTCTTGAAGTCAGGCCCACTCGCGAGTTCAACGTCAGGCGGCGCGGCGATCCCGCAAACGGCGCATTTGATCGAGCGACTCGACGGGCCAAGGTCGACCGTTCCCGAGAGACTCGTCGTGTGCGTAGGTCCCGGGCTATCGGTCACCGAACGGGGAATACCTTCGACCCGGACCTGAAAGAGGCTTGATCCCGCCGCGATCCGGTCTCCCGAAAGCAGGCGAACGCGATCTACGCGACTCTCATTGACAAATGTCCCGTTGGTACTGCCAAGGTCGCGGACCTCGCAGCGGGGAGGGTTGATCTCGATCAGGAAGTGGTCGCGAGACAGCGCGGTGTCTTCCGGCATCGAGCAATGCACAAACCGCGATCGTCCCACGATGAAAGTGTCGTGGCGATCGAACAGAAACGCGTGGCCCTTGCGAGGCCCTTCGAGTACATCCAGGATGACGCGCATGATATTACGCGACGATTCTCCACGAATTCCAGCGAAAAGGGTTCGTGATTCAGTCAGTTCAGTGTTCGGAAAGCGCTCCCTTTCCGTCAATACGTGGGAGTTCCCGCTTTGTGCCGAAACGAGCCGCAAATTTAGCGCCCAAGTACCAATGACGCATCATCCTGCGTGAAATCAGTGGTGGGTGGGTGGATGGGGAGGACGGAGCGGCCATGAGGGTGGGCCGGACGGGTCAGCGATGGGGAGGACGGAGCGGCCATGAGGGTGGGCCGGACGGGTCAGACAGGTGGGATCGAGCGGCGTTCGAACCGCTCGCGATCGTAAAAGTCATCACTCAGGAGGAAGGGTTCCCTCCGAACGTTGATCCACTGAGAGTGGAACTCGTATCGACTCCAGACGTCTCCGCAACGCGAGGCGTTGTTTCAAGATCGCCGAAACCTCTGCTTCGTCGGCATCGGGGTGTTGGTCTCGGATACCCCACTTGGCCCATTCACAGGCCATCCGGAAGAGTTCCGGCCCCGCGCGAAACCTTTCGTCGGGAGTGAGCTGGCGCGCGCGAAGGACTTTTTGACGGAAGGTGTCGTCGATCAACTCTTTCGTCGGTTTCATGTTTGATTCACCCTCGCGACCTTGCCAGCACGTCCTTATTATGTACCGGCTGTCGTTGTTGATAGAGCCAAAAGACTCCCGGGTCCGCGTTCAGGGCGGGATAAGGGTGGCCGTTTGAAGGTGATCGCGAATCCCATTGTCGTCGCTCCCGAGGTGGCTGCGGCGATTCATGAACAACGAGGCGTCGTCGCGCTCGAATCGACCTTGATCTCGCATGGATTGCCCTGGCCCGACAACCTGGAGACCGCGCTCGCTTCCGAATCCGCGGTGCGAAAGGCAGGGGCCATTCCGGCCACCATCGCCGTGATCGGGGGCAAGATCCACGTAGGACTGACTCGTGAATTCCTCGAAGGGTTGGCGAATGGGACGACACCCGTTCTGAAGGCGGGACGTCGCGACCTGGGGCATGTGGTCGCGCGCGGGCTCAATGCGGCGACGACCGTCGCCGCGACGCTCTGGGTTGCCCAAAAAGCAGGAATCGGCGTGATGGCGACGGGAGGGCTTGGCGGCGTCCACCGTGGATGGCCCGAGTCGCTCGATATCTCAAACGACCTGGAAGAACTCAGCCGTGCCGAGGGTTGCGTGGTGGTTTGTTCGGGAGTGAAGTCGATCCTCGACATCCCCGCGACCTTGGAATACCTTGAGACCCGAGGAGTCGCGGTCTTCGGCTACCGCACAGGCGACTTTCCCGCGTTTCTGACGCGGGCCAGCAACCTGCCGCTCGAAACCAGAGTTGAGACGGCGGAGGAATGCGCGGAGATCGTCGCGGTTCACCGAATGCTCGGCCTGCGTGGAGCCTTGATTTTGGCCCAGGCCGTCCCCGAAAGCGTGGCCTTGGAGCAAGGTCTTTTTGAGAGTGTGCTTGAAAGGGCTCTGGCCGAGGCAAGGACTCAGGGAATCTCGGGAAAGGCCGTGACGCCATTTCTGCTTGGCAAGATACGCGACGCGACCGCGGGACGGAGCCTGGCGGCGAATGTCGCGCTGATCGTGGCAAACGCGGGGCTCGCTGGGGAAGTGGCGGCGGCAATCGTCGCGGAGTAGAGATTGAGCGAGACATCAAAACTTGTGGGAACCATAGGTAACCGAGAGCGACGCGACTATAAGAGACGATCTTTGAGAAATTGGGTATTGAGTTCATATCCCTTTGGCCAGGATTTGATCGATAACATCCATTACATAATTACTTTTCTAAACGTCTTATTCCTCGTCAAACGACACGTACTCAATCTTGAGTCGAGAACAAACGAACAAAGTCATTCAGCGAGGATTGCCTGTTCTCGGCTCACTTCAATAGGATTCACATCCCCGGCTTGTAAGGCCCGAGCTGGAACGTCTTGAGGATCTCCTCGACATCCTTGCGAAAAGGTTCGGGCTTGGCTTGCCCGGTCATGGCGTCGATCGCGAGGCTCTCATTCTGGGTGAACTTGACGAGATAATGGTCGAGAAAGATGGGAGGCTCAACCTTGCCGTCACGGCCCGACGGTGGTCTTACCGTCGCCTCGACACGAAACACGTCCATCTTGTTGGGGGCCCAGTCGGCTTTCGGGAGCAAGCCCTGTTTGTCGATCGTGAATTTTTGCTTTGTTCGAGCCCACTCGTCTTTCAGCTCCTTGACGTGGGCGTCGGGATCGAGGATAGCCTTGTCCTCGGCCGGTTTCCCCGTCTTGGGCTGAAGGCGAATCGTCAACGAGCGTACTTCCTCATTGATCATGCGTTGGTCGAAGAGCTGTACCAGGCCCTCTTCAAGGGCGGGTCCGCGCTGGGGAAGCAGGTCCTGCGGGTGTCGGAAATGAAACCGGCCCTTCGGGTCGTTGTAGACAAGCCACGTGTTCGCTTGGGTGGCGATCTGGGCCTCTTTGCTCGGCATGGGGATCGGCGCGGAGGTCGCGCCTGGAGCCGTTTGCCGTTGCAGGGTCAACTCCCAGGTGAACGCGCTCTTGAGCCGACCGTTGCCCCCTGGTGCTTGGGAGGTCGAGCTTCGCGCCAGACGAACCTCCGTGATCGCGCCTGGGGCGTCGACGGACGGTGTCGCGGAGGCCGTGGCAGGCGCCGGTCCGGCCATCGCGGGCTTGGCGAACGTGAACGAAACCTGAGCGTTCAAGGAATTATCCACCCGAGATAGACCAAGTTCGGCGCTGCCGGTCACATTAATCACGGCGACCATGTCGGTGCCATTGGCCGCGGGTTTGATCTCCGCGAGCGTCGCGGCGAGCCCCTCACCGGCAATCGGATCTTCTCCAAACAGGGTACGCGCCGCCGTCCGCTCCACTCGCCAGCGCTCACCGATGCGTTTCGGCGTCGTCAGCAGTAGGGTCGAGAGGTCGGGAAGGTAAACAAGCTGTTTCGTGATGGAATACTCGACCTCGCTGAGCGGATGGTTGGGGCTCAACGAGAGGATCAATCCCGGTGTATTGGGGCGCGTCTTATACCAGATCGTGAGGCCATCGAGAGGCCTGGCGTCCCCGGGCCTGGCGTCTGGCGGCAAGGGTGAGATTTTGAGAGTTTCGTAACGCCGAATGGAGTCGGTGACCATCCCCGAAGCGTTCACCGCAGCCGGGCGTTCGGAATAAATGACCTGGACGGTCATCTCCTTGCGATCAGGAGTTCCTTGCGGTTTCTCGGTCACGATCCGGAGCACATCGCGACAGGCGACCCGGTACTGCGAGAGCTCGCCTGGCTTGATCGCTTTCGGATCGGACTCAACGGTGTAGCGCTCCACGAATCGATACCGCGTTTGATCCGGTTCGGCCGTGCCGGATGTACCAAGCTCCCCCGGTGC
>JAYVYS010000183.1:0-3349 GCA_043784005.1 Isosphaeraceae bacterium | reverse complement strand
GCCGGATCAACTTATCTTGACGTGCGATCAAGTGGGCCGCGTAAAGGAGGCAGGCATGAATCTCGCTTGGTCGCAAGTCTTCGGCGTTGGCGAGTTCTTCCTTGAACCGTTTCGCATCGAGTAATCCTGTCAGGTCGAATTTCATGATGTGGTTCTCAGTAGCGTGAATTGTTTCGTTCCGGCGGTTGGCCAAGGTCCGCGATAGGGATCGCCACGTCAGAGAACCGCATCGTGATGGCATCAAAAAACAGGTCAAACGAGCATGGCGGGGCGTTGCGTGCCTTGGGTATCAGGATCTCGCAAATCCCTTTGCGGTCGTTTGGGTCGAACCGCTCTGGACGGTGAAGGAAGATCACGAGATCCGCCGCTTCCTCGATGGCTCCCGAGCCTCTGAGGTCGGACTCCTTGGGCCGTTTGTCGTCGCGCTTTTCGAGTTCGCGATTGAGCTGGCTCAAGAGCAGGATCGGGATATCGAGGTCGTTCGCGAGTCCCTTCAAGTCTGTGGCCGTCCGGGTCAGCGACTCATATTCCGATTGCTTTCCGGGATCTCGGATGAGTTGCGCGTAATCGACGACCGCGAGCTTGACGCCGAACTTTTGTTTCGCCCGCCGTATCTCGCCGCAAACCTGCGAAAGCGACTTGCCGGGCCTGCGGACCAGATTCATTTTTCCCTCGCCGATCTGGCGTTTAACCACTCCAAGCGCTTGCCATTCTTCCGGGCCGAGTTGCCCGCGCCTCAGTTTCATGGCGTCGATTTGAGATCGACACGCAAGCACCCGTTCAACCAGAAGCGGGTTGCCCATTTCGAGGCTGACAAACACGCTTGGAATCTTGTGGGTGATCGAAACGAACGACACAAGGTTCAGCGCGAACGATGTCTTGCCCATGCTTGGGCGGGCCGCGATGACGACTAAATCCTGTGGCTGAAATCCGCCGGTATTCCAGTTAAACACGTCGAACGGGGTCATGATTCCCCGCGTCTTGCCCTCGGATCGGTCAAAGATTTCGCACATGACAGAGCCGACGAGATCCTTCGCGTTGATGATGTTTTCTTCGGTTTTCGTGTCCAGATTGCGAAGCCGCTCCGTCGCCTGAGACGCGATCTCGCCGGGTGTGATTCGTTTCCGCCGACATTCCCGGTTCACGTTTTCCGCGATCTCGATAAGATCCCGAGCAATCGAGGCGTTGAGAATCTGATAAGCGTATGCTTCGGCGTGATAGCCGAGCGGTTGTTCAACCATCATTCGACCGAGAATGGTCAGGTCGTGGCTCGGCCCCATCGCCGCGTCAAAGCTCACACCGTGGGCCGCAAGGGCCGCGTCGATCGTCACGAGGTCAACCGACTGCCCGCCCCGGTGCTTTTCGAGAATCACCCGCCAGAACGCCCGGTGTGTGTCGTTCCAGAAATGTCGTTCGTCGGGGATAAGCCGTACCGCGTCGTCGGTTTCCTCGCAATCGTGGTCCGTGAGGATGCAGGCGATCAACGCCGCTTCGGCGGTGATGTCCGCTGGCGTCTTCAGGTCTTCAAATCCGGCTGCGAGCATGGGGTCAACTCCGATTTCTTGGGTGGAAGTTCGCCGCTAAGCCGTTTCATGTGCTCGATACCTTCCGGGGTCATTCCGGCACGTCCGTCCGGGAGACGCCTGGCGGGAGCGGAAGCCGAGGGCGATGCCCTGCCGTTGGATTGCCCGGAGTCCTTCCGGACCGGAAAGAGCCCGGACCAGTTCCAAGCAATCGATTGCTCGATGACCGCAACGAGGTCGTGACCAACGGCCTTGAGTTTGGCTAAGTCGCGAATCCAGAGTTCGCCAGCCTTGACGCTCGGCTTCGATCGGCCCCGGCTCCGGTGTTCGATCCAATCCGCCCAAAGTTGGTCCGGGACGCCTTCAGGGGGTCCGGGAAGTTTGGTTCGGGATTTCTTGGGCGAAGCGTCCGTCGACAAAATGCCCCCCGTGGGGGTTAGGGGGTCTTCTTCTTCTCTCTTCTCCTCTCCTCTCCTCTCCTTAGTGACATTTGGTACATCGCGTGACACGTCGTGACTGTCCGTGACATCGCGTGACACGTCGTGACTGTCCGTTTGGGTGTCCGCGCAGTCACTTTTCGACCTATCGCGTTCCCTCTTGTCACGCTGCCGTTCGGCGTCTGTCTTAGCCTGGTAGACCTCCCAATCGTGAATTCCGAACGTCCCGTCAGGGTTCCGAACCAAAAGCTTGCGCGAGATCATTTTCTCGATGAGCGCGAAAGCGATATCCTCAGAGACGCGAGCGATAAACGCGATTTCATCGAGCCTGGGCAGTGCCCCGCGCTTCGGCGCGCGGTTGGCTATCGCAAGGCAAGTCACCCAGAAACCCATCCCATCGAGGCCGAGCCCCATAACTTTGGGTGAATCCAGGAAACTTGAGAACATCTTGAAGAATGTCACGGCTGAGTTGTTCCCGCGAGATCGTGATGATTCTTGGGGGGATGCTTAATCTTACCGTAATGCGTATCATCGTGTCAACGTATATCGTGACATTCCGAGTTTCTTTTCCACCACATCCTTGATAAAATGCCCTTGGACGCCGAATAACCTTTTGTGGTAAAAGCTACCGGGTGGGAGATTGACACGATGGCTACCGAGTTACTGGCCCGGCCAATGGCAAAAAAATCCGCTAAACCCAAGCGCGACGACACGACCGTCAAGGTTGATAGGGCTGTCGCGAACGATGCTTTCGTGATTGCCAGGGGCCTTGGAATGACCCTTGCCGAGTATGTCACGATGGTCCTCAGTGATCGGCTTGGCGAAGATGCGAAGCTGCAGGTCACACACATAGCTGAAAAGTACGGCAAGACCCCTCCCCCTAAGCCCAAGTCAAAGCCCTAAGCTCACAACACCTGAGACGTCGCGGCTGGCCTACAATTCTCGCAATCCTGATCGTTCGGCCATCGCGTATCGCAACGGTGGCACGTCCACATTCCGAGGTCAGCCTCGTCGGGCTCGTAATCATCGGGCTCGCATGTGCAGGCGTCGTTATCTTCCGGCGATACCAACTGTTTGCATCTGGGACAAGGATTGAGCATAGCCACGTCAATTTGGAAGCATCGCATTGAGCCCCTACAAAGGTCATCGATGCAAACTTTTCCGTCGATCGGACAGAAACTCATGGATCGTTCTCCCAAGTCAAAGCCCTAAACCTTGTCAAAAACATCGAAGTCAATCACGCACTTGCACTCCGCGAGCAAGATCCCGCATTGATTGCATGTAGCATTATTCATAACCTCAACCTGCTCCGGCGTGTAGCAAATGCACTTAGTGAGCGGTTGGTCGCAATCGGGGCATGTCGGCTCTTTCCTCACGCACTCCCCGCAC
>JAYVYS010000182.1:0-3020 GCA_043784005.1 Isosphaeraceae bacterium | reverse complement strand
GCCCGCACAACCTTGATCTCAACGTTGATAAGCCAGTCGAGATCCACCACGAGATTCAGAACATCCACGAACCGAGGAACGCGGACCATCCCGGAACAGTAACGTCGTGCCTGTTCCGTGGTGATTCGGTGTGTCGTCCCAAAGTAGCCGGCGCTTCGGTAGGGGGGAGGATCATCCAGGAACCACGAGCCGGCATCCAGGCTTTGAATCTCTCTAAGATCAAAGTCTCGAACAAAGCAACCCGCATTAATTCTCGGGTCGGTGGCGAAGACGGTCGCGACGTTCGTCGTCCGCAAGAGCGATTCGTCATGAATCACGATCACCGCGCCGTCTCTCGTCAACTGTACGTCTATTTCGCAGGCATCGGCCCCTTTCGCGTGTCCCAGCGCGATGGCTTCAGCTGTATTTTCAGGGGCATGAAAGGAGTCGCCCCGGTGTGCGATCACCATAGGAAAGGAGCCAGGCGATCGTATTTTGGCCAGAAAACGGTTCTCGTAGTGCACCTTCGCGACCATCTCCACTCCCTTCCGCAACGTTCCCGAAAATCAATTCTGATCCATCGAGAGCTGGATGCGACGCATCTCTTCGTCAAGCGCACCCCGCTCGCCGGACGGTCGAGTCAGCCCTCTTTCGGTAAGGTGCCGCCAGACGCGCGAGTAAAGGCCATTCTCGAGCGCGTCCTCTTCGCTTGCCCGATTCGCCGTTCTTGAACGTATTTGAACCTCGGTTGGAGTCATGTGCGCATCAAAGAAAGCACAGCCGAACGGGGCGCTTTGATGCACGGCACAATGCCCGTTAACATACCATTGACAGTGTCCGTTGTCCTGGCGAGCGGGAATCAGCTTGGGATAGGGAGTGTCGGTAACGGCTCGAAGGTGCGTTTCGGACCAGGCGAAGACATCCACGCCGGCTGGACAGAGCCGCGCTAGGTCGGAGACGTCAAGCCTTCCCGGGACGTGCCGGCAGTAGACTTTGCAAAAATCGCAGTCGCAACGGGTTCGCTGAAATCCGTATTGCTCGCGCATGTTTTCGGTCGGTGTGAGAGCCGTCGGGATCTCCACATGAAAACGCGGTGCATCGAGGCGTTCCAAAGTCGACATCATCGTGGCTCGATCACAAACCCAGGCGAGCCTTGAGGCGTCATTAAAGAGAAAGTGCGGAACGTTTCGTACACCCAGTTCAATGGCCCTCACTCTCTCCGCCCGCACCTCTGCGATCCCCATGTCCGTCTCTAGCAAGGCGGTCATCGTCGATCCATCGAGCCCCGCCTCGGTCGCAACGTCAAGCAAAATTTGTCGCTTCGAGAGATCGAATCCGTGATGGTAATAAGCCAGAAAAATCGCCTCGACGACGGCGCTCTGAATGCCCTCGCGCCTCGCATATCCGACGAGTCGGTGGATGTCGAGGGTGTTTGGGATGCGTTCGATGCGATCAAATCGAAAATCGAGCCCTGCCTCACGTGCGGCCTCGGCGACTTGGGCGTCGAGCGCGACGGCCTTTTCCCAGCTGCCGACCTTATTCGCACGATAGAAACGCCGATTCACCCCATCGTTTGGAATCTGGGGGTTCAACTCGAACGGAAGCCACTCGATTTCGGCAGAGACCCGATCACCAAGCAGCGCCAAAGCGGATTCGAGGCGACGCTTGCCGATATAACACCAAGGAGCGATCAAGTCGAAGTGGATCTGAACCTTGGCCATGGCCGGGGAAACTCCGTTGGTTCTCGCTTCTCCCACGAATTTAATGATCAATCGTTCCGAATTAGGACTACGAAACGGATAAGGGACCTTGCATCAATTTGACGCAAAGTCCCTCGTTGATAACTGTCTGCAAGTATGCCCGGCAGGAGTCGAACCTGCAACCTTTGCCTTCGGAGGGCAACGCTCTATCCAGTTGAGCTACGGGCACATGATCGTCTCATAAGACCCTAGCGGGATCGGATTGTCAAGCGATTGCCAAGGGGTCGTTCTCCACTGGAATGGCATCCTTCGCGCTTTGGGATCTGAATAACAGCAAGGCGTCGGGTAAGCCGAGCGACATTTGACTCGCTCATGGCAACGCCAAGGCCGCGCGAACCTGTTTCCGAAGTTTGCCGAGTGCTGTCGCGAGAACTTTTGAGGCATCTTCCTGCCAGTATTCACGATTGAACAGCTCGATCGAAAGAAAACCTCGAAAACCAATCGCATTCAGGTCGCGAAAGATCACACTTAAGGGCGCGACACCGTCGCCGGGATAAACGCGATCGGCGTCGGTAATCTTATCCCGCGGAGGGTTGGCGGGATAATCATTCAGGTGAATGACCTTGAGCGCATTGGCATTCATGAGTTTAAGGCCATGGAACCCTGATCCGCCTTTGTGCATGTGATAAACATCGGCGAGAATGCAGGCCTTGGGGTGGTCCGCGGAGATCGCAACCATCGCTGCCTCTCCGAGCGTTCCCAAGGTTTTGGAGAAGCCCCAGACTTCGACCTGCGGGACGACACCGAGGGTGTCGCCAAGTTCAAGCAAGGTGCGATAGCGCTCGCCGATTTTCTTGAGGTTCATATCGGAACGGTCGGTAGCCCCGACCGGAGGGGCCGCGAGTCGAGTACCGCCGATCACCTGCACGAGTTCCATGTTCCGTTTGGCTTCGTCGAGGGCCTTCTTTCGTCGAGCGTCATCGTCGACGGCCCACTCGAAGAAGCCGATCGCGCTCTCCACTGTCAGGCCGAGATCCTTGATCTGTCTCCCGAGATCTTCGAGCTTGCCTCCCGATTTGACATATGCGTCAAGTTCGCTAATCCAGGGCTCAAGGGCATGAAACCCGGCCTTTGCGGCGAGTTCCGCCTCTTGCTCAAGGGGTAGCTTCTGGCCCCGGATCGTGCTCGTGTTCAAGCAATATCCAAAGGGCTCGTCGAAAGGCCTTGGAACAGACGAGGCTTTCGTCGTTAAAGCGAACGATCCTACCGCCAGTGCTCCCGAAGCGCAGGTTAGCCAGCCTCGGCGAGACAGATGAAGGTTAGACATGATCAGGTCAAGGT
>JAYVYS010000181.1:0-2565 GCA_043784005.1 Isosphaeraceae bacterium | reverse complement strand
ACGAAAAGCTTGGCGTTGTCGTGCAAATCAACGGCATGCCTCAGGTCATCGAATACTCGGATTTGCCGGTCAACCTCGCCGAACGCCGCGAGCCTGACGGGCGGCTTGAACTCTGGGCGGGAAGCATCGCTGTTCATATTCTAGAACGTGAGTTTGTCGAGCGGCTCGCGACAAGTACCAAGCTCCCCTTTCATCGCGCGATAAAAAAAGTGCCTTTTGTTGATGATACGGGCGCGCTTGTCGGCCCCGCGGTTCCAAACGGAATCAAATTCGAGCGGTTCATCTTTGATGCCTTGCCTCTGGCTCAACGCTTCTCATTGGTCGAGACTGATCGAAGTCTTGAGTTCGAGCCGCTCAAGAACGCAACCGGGCCGGACTCTCCCGAATCCGTTCGCAAGCGAATGAGTGAACTGTTTGCCGACTGGCTAGAGATCGCCGGCGCGAAGGTGACCCGCAACTCCGACGGCTCGGTTCCGTTCCCGCTCGAAATCAGTCCGTCTTACGCGCTCGACGCGGCCCAATTAAAGGCGCGACTTGAACCCGGACTGGTCGTGGATGCTCCCTTGTATCTGGCCCCGTGACTGGTAGCCTTCGGTAGCGCTACAGGACTTTCCTCGAATAAGGCACGATCATGCTCCACGCCGTCGTGATGGCCGGTGGCAGCGGCACCCGCTTCTGGCCCAAGAGCCGTAGGAACCGTCCTAAGCAATTGCTGAACCTGTACGGCGACGCGACGATGCTTCAGCAGACCGTCGCGCGGATCGCGCCGATGGTGTCTCCCGAGCATACGCTGATCATCACGGGGGCCGACCAGGCGGAGGCGGTTCGTGCTCAATTGACCGACCTTCCGCCGGGAAATGTTGTCGCCGAGCCTTGTCCCCGAGACACCGCGCCTTGCGTCGGACTGGCGGCCACGATCGTCGTCAAAAACGACCCCGAGGGGACCATGATCGTGATGCCGGCCGATCATGTGATCCGGCCCGCCGAAACCTTCTTGAAGACGGTCCGGGCCGCGTTGCAGGTGATCGACGCGGACCCCTTGGCGTTCGTCACGTTCGGGATCAAGCCGACTCATGCGGAGACCGGCTACGGTTACATTGAGCGCGGAGAGTTGCTTGGAACCCCGGAAGGAATCGCGCTGAATCGTGTGGCTCAGTTCCGCGAGAAGCCTGACAAGGCGACGGCCGAGCAGTTCCTGGCCGACCCGCGCTTCGCCTGGAACTCCGGGATTTTCCTCTGGCGAGCACGAGCGATCCTCGACGCCTTGAAGAAGGAAAAACCCGCGATCGCCGCGGCACTGGAACGAATCGGTCAGGCCCTTGGCACACCCTCCGAGGCGGGAGTCATCGCGCACGAATTTCCCCTCATGGAGAAAGTGCCGATCGATAAGGCCGTGATGGAGAAAGCGGCGAATGTCCGAGTGCTCGAGGTTGTTTATGAGTGGAACGACGTCGGCGATTGGCGCGCGCTCACGACCCTCGTCGCACCGGATTCGCAAGGGAATACCATCCAAGGCCAGGTACTCGCCGTTGATACGACGAACTCGATCATCGTCTCCGATGAAGGTCGGCTCATCGCGACTCTCGGGCTCGATGACGTGGTGATCGTGCAGTCGGCAGGCGCGACGCTCGTAGCGCGCAGGGACCAACTCGACAAGCTCAAGGCGCTCGTCGAGAGCTTGAATACGACGGGTCACGGCTCGTACCTGTAGGAACACGATGCCTCGGATCCTCGGCATTGACTTTGGCACCCGACGTGTCGGCGCGGCGATCAGCGATCCTCGACGGTCGATCGCTTCTCCGCTGGAAGTCTACGAGCGCCGCGACCCGATTCAAGATGCGAAACATTATCGGGTCCTGATGGAAGAAAACGAGGTTGAGCGAATCGTGATTGGGCTTCCCGTGCATCTCACCGGAAGAGAGGGAACCTCGGCCTCGCTCGCCCGCACTTGGGGTGATTGGCTGCATGCCTCAACAGCGGTTCCCGTTGTCTATTACGACGAGCGCTATACGACCGTGGATGCCGAAGCCAGCATGATCGCGGCCGGTTTGAAACGGAGCAAACGCAAAGGCCTGGTTGACATGCTCGCAGCGCGACTCTTGCTGCAAAACTACCTTGATGACGGCTGTCCCGAAACCGCTTCGTCGTCGCAACCGATCGCCGACTCTGCTTCAGAATCCGAGGCTACCTGAGATGTCTTGCCTGATCGTGGGTTGCGGATACCTGGGTCGCCGTATTGGCGCGATACTCTTGAAGCGGGGCGAGGCCGTCTACGCCACAACCCGAACCGCCGAACGGGGACGTGAGCTAAAACCGCTCGGGATCATTCCCCTGATCGCGGATGTCCTGAAACCGGATTCATTCCCGACGTTTCCGACGATCGATCGCGTTTTCTATTGCGTCGGTTACGACCGATCAGCGGGAGTTTCATTTCGTGTCCTTTACCGCGACGGCCTACAAAACATGCTCAAAGCGCTCAAGAATCTCACACCTCGCATCGTCTACGCGAGTTCGACGGGGGTCTATGGTCAAGACAAGGGCGAATGGGTCGACGAAGAGTCGCCA
>JAYVYS010000180.1:0-8137 GCA_043784005.1 Isosphaeraceae bacterium | reverse complement strand
CCGAAAAGGAAGGGCGAGATCGCGATGATCGACGCCGCGAAAAGCCAGGCGAATGCCGCGACTTGCTCCAGCGCGACCGAAACGTTCGGCGCGGGAATCAAGAGCGTGGCCGATTCCGAGACCCGCTCGTCTTTGCGACTGAGGTAACCCGCGACGACCATGAGCACCGACAACGAGGCAAGCAGTCCCAGCGCGAGGAAGATCGCAATATCACCGTCGTCGACAACCTGAAATTTTCTCAGGCCGTCCAGGCAAGCGAACGCCCCGGCGGCACACCAGGAGATTGCCGCGGCGTACGCGCCAGGGACCCACCTGCGTCCCACCGCCGCGAGTCCGGCGGCCAAGGTCGTAAGGAACAAGGTGCCGACGGTCGTGTTGCCGATGGTCCCTCGCGTGAACATGGCTGCGAGTAAGGCCAGGGCCAGCCCCCCTTGAAGGGCGAAGGCGTCGAGACGTGCGACTTCGTCGTCAGCGGATCGACGCTTCCAGAACGGCCCCGTCCATCCCGGCCGCTTCACAAGTCCCAAACCCGACGCGACGACCCCGACGGCCATGGCCGCGGTGGAGAGTGGTAAAAGCGTGAGCGGGTTCACGCCCCAGTTGGCGACCAGCGGTGAGATCGGGGCCGCGAGCCACCAGACCGCCATGACCAGCGCCGCTGTCAACGCCATCACGACGGTCACGCGATTCTCTCGCCACCCGGCAACCGTCAAATAAACCGCCCCCATTCCGATCGCAAAGAGTAGCGCGGCCCAGGCCCAAATTTTTCCCGTTTCCGGCGCGGTTGATCCAAACAGAATCACCAGTACAAGGATTCCGACGATCAGAGCGATCAACCCGGAGGTAAGGGCGAAGAGCCGCCGCGACCAGACTAGAGGCGCTTGGGAGTATTGCAGATTGGGGACGCCCGCGAGCCGGTAAATCGCCTCTCCGTATCGCTGAAACGTTATTGAGACCGCGAGCCAAAACAGAGCCAGGCCCATTCCAAGCGTGAGCCACCAAACCTCGACTTCGATTTTCGGACCGACTGCGAGGCCCGCCGCGAATGTCGCCATTGTGACACTGAAATGAACCCATATCACGCTGGGGTAGGGCTTGATCATCAAGAAAGAGAAGACCGCCAGGCCTAACACCAAGGGCGCTGAATACGACCAAGGTGTCGTGCCGTGGAGTATCGCGACCGATCGTATCCACACGCAAGCGATCGCCGCGATCAAGGCCGAATTGAAGATCGGATAGTCATATCCTTCGTTTTCAAGCGCCAGGAGACTCGTCAGCGTCGGTTCGACCTTTTTCACGATTAAGGCCAGCAACCAGAGCCCAAAGCCGATCCCCAGCGCGGCGGATGCAAGCCGTTCCTCGGGCCAACGAATGAGCACCGCATGGTAAAAGGCGCAGACCAAGCACCCGACCGTGGCATAAAGCCACTGACGCGCGGGCAGGCTCTTGACGAACAAAATGAAGGACAAGCCCGCGAGCAACATCGAGACCGGAGAGGTGAACGCGAGCAAGACACCAACTAAGGTTAACAACAGTGACGATGCGAAAAGCGGCCCGGCGTAGAGCCTGTCTCGGTCGTCCGCTTCGTTGGGCCAGAGCCGGAACGCAAACCCGATCGCCGAAAGAAACAGGGCGAGGATGATCGCGATCAGCCCGAGAAGATACGCATTCTCGGGGTTTCTATCACCGATAGTGAGCGCGACCACGTAAACGGAAACCACTCCCGAAGCGATGGCTCGGAAGGTGTGAAGCGTGCCGCGGCGGATCTCCGCGAGGATGAGGATCGGCACGATATTGAGCACGAGTGCCCCCGCGCTGACACGATACGCCACGCTCTCACTCACCGTTCCGAATATGGCGAGCCCGAAGACCAGCAACGTCAAGACACTCGCGGCTTGAAGAAACGGTTGTCGATAGAGCGAGAAGTCGGGCCTGTTGGAACAGGACCGCCAAGCGGCGAGAAATGCGAGTGCTAAGATTACCGAAGCAAGTGCCTGAACGCCGAGGATTCTCGGATCGTTAGGAAAAAACGTGACGGTGAAGCTGAAGACCGCACACACGGCCAGGATGCTTGCCGCGTGGACGCGAATGTCCAAGGAACGGAGCCTTGTCGACCAGAGCATCGCGACCGCACTCGCGCTGAATGTGAAAGCGACCGCCTGGCTGTTTTCCCATCCAAGAGCACATAGCCCGACGCCGATCGCGACTGTCCCCAGCTCGAACCACGCCAATGAAACGGCGAAGAGGTTAAGCTCCGTGAGCCAGCCCGGTCGGGCGGTGACGTCGTGTGGCAATCCGTCGCGGCGATGGACCCATTTTTGAGTCATTTCCTCGATGGTGATAAGCAGGAGCGAGTAGACCGAGATGACCGCCCCGTAGGCAGCGATCTTGCTGACCGCTCCGTCCGTCAGCAATTGGAATCCGCACACCCAGACACCCAACCCGCAAGCCAGGGCGGTGTTCGCGACGGCGAGATAGGGGTAGGGTCGGGTCAGCAGGGCGAGGGTCAAACCGGCGAGACCGAAGGCGATCGCGAATGTTGCGAAATCAAGACGTGTAAGGACGTTCGCCACGCTGGACGCATGTGTGGCGCACCCCAGGAGTGTGAGCCCGACCTGCACTGCAGCGGCCTTGAATAATGGGCTGGGGAACATCGACACGTTCCAAGGGCTCGGATTCATACCCTCGAATCGTCGAAGCCGATTTCCCAGAATCGCGCCCGCCAAACCGATCGCTCCCGCCGTCGCGGCGAATTGAGCCGAGTTGTCGCCGTTGCCCCAGCGCCATCCCGCCCAGTTCGCGAGCAGGATCAGACCAAAGTTGCCACTCAAAACAGCATAATATCCCAACATCCGATTGGGTGCGTAATGGTTAACCAGAACGGCGATCCCCGTCACAAACAGAAGCGAGAGTGCCGCCGGAAGCGGGACGACATCCGATCCCAACGTCGAGGAAATGGCCACGACGAGCGCCAGTGTGCTCATCCCAAGGGCCGCACGCATGAGCGGTCGACGATAAGAGGGGTCGACTCCGAGCGACGTGAGGATCGGACCGATCGACCAATAAGCAATCCCGAGCAGCGAACCGAGAAGCCCTCGCTGGGCGAGCGTCACGTCCGGCATGAGCGTTGTACCGAAATAGACGGCCCCGGCGCACGCGGCGGTCGCCAGATAGATGAGCCAGGGTGTCGTGAACAACCAGACAGCCACGGTGTAGAGCACCGCGTAGCCGGAAAGGCAAATCAAGGCGGCCTTCGGTTCAAACCCGCTGAAGAGGCAGGCTGCGATCGAGAAGGGAACACCGATGTAATGGCAGTGGCGCGCGAGTCGCTTGTCGTCCCATTTACGGATAAAGAAAAGAGAAAGCGCCGCGAGGATCGGGTTGAACACCAGGCCGTTGATGGCTTTGAACGCTTGTGGGAGCTTCTGTTTCTCTCCATATCCCAGCCCGCTCTTGACCGCTTCTTCGACAACTTTCGCCAGGTCGCGGACGAAGTAGAACGCGCCGAAATAGGCCAGGAACATCGCACCGAAGGCGAAGTAGAGATACGCCGGCACGCGCTCCTTCCAGAGAAGCCCCATATAGAGTGCGAGACCGAAAATCGCTGCGAAAAACGTGTTGCCACTGACGAGGGCGGAGGGCTCGGGCGGTCGAGCCAGTGCCAGCGCGAACGCCAGGCCCGATACCAACAGTCCGGCGAATCGCATCCAGGCGATGCGCTGAGGATCAGGATCGAATAGCGCCATCGCTCGCGAGGTCCGGACGCAGGCGACGGCCGTCAGCATCGCGGGAATCGCGTAGAACGTCGGGATTAACTCCAACGCGAAAACGCCCGTGCGAACAAGGCCGGTCAAAAACGCGAATGCGAGCAAAGCCAATGCGAAATAGGTCGTTTCGTGCCGATCTTTGAACGATCCCGCCTGGAATCCGGTCGTGATCCAGACCACCGACGCCAGAAAAATCAATGCGGGAGCGAGAAAGATGGTGAACTGGAGCGACCACGGCCAGGGGCTTCCTTGCGATGCGCCCGCGTTGAAGACACTCAATGCGAAAAGTGCGACGGTGAGGAATCCCTTGCCTTTTGGCAGCCGCAGCGATATCGCGACCAGCCGGATCAGAAGGAACAGAGCGCAGGCATCAACGATGAGCACGGCGAGCCGCGACGCGCTCGGCTCTGTGAGTAATTTCATTTGCCCGGCGAGCATGAAATTCGCGGGGACGACGATCAACGTCGTTAGCAACATGATTCGACCCGCGCGTTCGGCCCCCCAGCGCACCAGCCCAGCTCCGAAGATCGCGAACATCGCGGTGTAAACCAGGGCCAGCAGCGTCTTCCCTTCGGGATTCCAGAGCCGCTCTCCTAGCACCTGATACGCGCCGACGTTCGAGCTGACGACGATCAAGAGCACCGCGAGGCAGAGGATGAGTTTCTGCCAATGATCCTGCAAAAACTCACCCGTCACTTCCGACCACGTGACTCTCGGCTCGACGTGGACGGCCTGCCGATGATCCGGAAGGAAATCAGTATCCTTGGATGCAAGGGGCGTTGTCGCCAGGGTCGTCGGCTCGGTTTTCGACGCCGGTCGATCCGCGAGCTTTCGCTCGATGTCCGCGATCCATTTGGTCCAGACGGCGTTTCCGGGTTCTCGCGACTGGAGTTTGCGGTAAAGGGTGAGCGACGGTTGAAGTTCGTTCGTAAGTTGAAGCGCGAAGGCCTGAAGTGCCAGGGCGTCGTATTGATCGGGATTCGTGTCAAGGATTTCGCTTGAAATTGCGATCGCCGCGTTTTCGTTCCCGCCTTGGATCGCCTCTCGTGCCTGGGAAAGTCGGGCTTCCAGACGT
Source organism: Isosphaeraceae bacterium (assembly GCA_043784005.1). GTDB lineage: Bacteria > Planctomycetota > Planctomycetia > Isosphaerales > Isosphaeraceae > JAYUFP01. Next base: position 3,295 of record JAYVYS010000180.1, on the reverse strand, counting down.
GTCTGCGCGGCGGCTTCCTCGCGGATTTTCTCTGGACTGAAAGGGAAATCCGCAAACTTCGCGACCGCCATTTCGCAGAGCACGGCGGCTTTTTCGGAGTCGCCCGTTGATCGATAGAGGTCGACCGCGGCCTCCCAGGCCTCGCGCTTCGAGGGATCAATGGTCCGGGCGCGTTCCGCCCAGTTGAGTGCCGCTGGCGGGTTGCTGTTCTTGAATTGCGAAACCTGACCGATGACCGCGCGATAGTTCCCAGCCCGCTCGATCGCCGCGCGACGTGAATGGGTTTCCGCGTCGATCGTGATGTACGAATCGACGGGTATCAGTCCACGACCACGGAGCTTGGCGATCTCTGCGACAAAGAATCCGAGGCTAGTCAGTTCCTCGCGTTCTTTCGGTTCGTAAACCGGTACGAGGAGAGGGTCCTCGGTCGGGTCGGAAGTCGCCATGAGGTCGATCTCTGATGAAGATACCGTGCCGTTTGAGGCACTGTATAAGACGCGCGACCCTAGGTAAAGCTCATGCACGTGATCAAACGCCAAACATCCGAGTCGCATCGTCCCGAAGTGTCAATAGTCACCCGGGTGGCTCGCTTTTTACTCATTTACACAATTTTGAAAGTTAGCGGTACGGATGATTAGATCCATTCTTTGGCTCGGTTATCATGGATGGACGCTTGATGCGCTTTGTTGATTACCGCTCCGCGTCGAGCCTTGAGAGATTTTCGATGGCGTCGGTTGAGGACGGCGGGATGGGATGCACGCGCCGATTTTGGAGCGATTCAACCGCGCTTGACGAAATCCAAGACTGGATACGACGACTGCTTAGCCGTCTAGAGCCGCCCCACAAACAACACGTGCCCGGGCCACGTCTTCTCCGATTTGTCTGAGCAAATCGTCGAGTCCCGCGAACTTGCGAGAGGGCCTGAGTTGTCCTAGGAACTCAAGCTCCACAGTCTGCCCGTATAAGTTGCCTTTGAAGTCAATGAGGTGGGCTTCGACTTTGCGATCTTGCTCTCCGAACGTGACGTTCGGACCGATGTGCGTGGCGGTCGGAAGGGCTTTCCCGCGTCCTTCGAGAGTGGCGAGGGCCGCGTAAACGCCGTCGGCGGGGATGAGGGTGTCGATACCTTCGAGGTTGGCGGTCGGGAATCCGAGCCCCGCGCCTCGGGCGGCACCATGGGTCACGATGCCTCGGATTCGGTAGGGCCGCCCGAGCAGTGTCGCGGCCTCGTCAACGTGCCCATCGCTCAACGCGCGACGAATTCGTGAGGAAGAAACCAGCGCGCCGTTCATGATAAGCGGGGTGACGACCTCGAATCCGAGTCCGGCCTCGGCGCACCACTCGCCCAACAGCGTGGCGTCACCGCCTCGATCTCGACCGAAAGCGAAATTCGGGCCTTCGACCATCCCTCGCGCGGCGAACCTTCCCACGATCACCCTGTCGAAGAACTCGCGGGCGGTCAGCCCGAGAAGCCAAGGGCCGGTTCGAAATACCCCGACCTCGGTCGCTCCGATCTTTCGAAGCAAATCGACCTTGCGTTCCGTCCAAACGAGCGGCGCGGGGGCCTGTTCGGGTCGCAAAAGGGCGACGGGATGCGGGTCGAACGTGAGTGCCAGGGCGTGAGTTCCAGCCTTGTCGGCATTCGCTCGAAGCTGGGCGATCAATTGAGAGTGTCCGCGATGAATGCCATCGAAGTTGCCGACCGCGAGGAATCCCCCCCGCATCTTCTCGGGGATGCCCGTAGCTTCGTCGAGCGTGATCACCGAGCCCATGCCCTCTACGCCATCGCTCGTCAAATAAGGTGACGAACCGCAGGGCTCGCCTCCATGAATCGTTGTGTTCAATCGTTACTTGATTATCGCCGCGAACCACGGCGAAGGTCAATGGAGATGGAGCGCAGGTGCGCCTTACATTCGCCATCCCCCCCGGAATTCAACGGCGGGGATTCATGAGGATCACCACAGCTTCCTCCGAGCGCGCTAAACTTTCGAGGGCAACATTGATGGAGCGTTGCTGAAAGGACGGCAGCGCGACCCAGTGCGATTGATCGTCGTTCGCGGTGACGGTCTTGTCGCGTTTCACGACCTCGGCAATGTCTCGGCTTAGGGCGTAAGCCCCGTTAGGAGCGAGGTGGGTCGCGTCGCGAAACACCGACGGGGGGTAGCCCGAATGGCGCGCATCGAGCACAACGAGATTACGATAGGACAAGAATTTGCGCGTAAACCGGTCGTAGACGTCGTTCCACCCTTTGGCCTCGCGTTCACGCTCCAATTCCGGAACGATCGGCATGTTCACCCAGAAGACGCGGATTCCATGCGACGCCGCTAAGTTTAATAGTCTGTGCATATATACCTCAGCGCTCGGCGAGCTTCCCCTGCGATGGTCGTCATTGAGCCCTAATACCTGGTAAATTAACGCGACTTCACCCTTGTACACCGGGTTATTCTGGCTCACCTCGGCTCCCTGGTTTTGGTTGAAGTTCCGCATCGAAATCAGGTTCGGGAACCAATGCGTCGAGGTCTCCCCCTTCAATGAGCCCAGGAGGAACGTCCTCAACTGGTCGCGGTGATAAAGTGATCGGAGAGACTTTGTGAGCAGAATCTTGGCGAGGTCATCAGGTGCGTTGAGTGTCCAGGCGAGGTCGAATAGGTCAATTAGCCCGAGACTGTCGGACCAGTAGTGATTCCGGTCGCGGTTGTCCGAGAGGATAAAGACTGGGTGAACGTCGAGCACGATGGCCGAGGGCCTGGCCCCCTCGTTCAAGGCTTGTTTCAGGAGGTAAAAGGAGGTGCTTGTGGAGCCCGGCGACCACCGCGACATTGTAGGATTTTGAGCCTGAGTGGCGGTCGAGCACCGCCGGGAAAATTCCTCCCTGCACCATGCTGCTTCCGAGACAGAGGAGATCACAGCGAGGAGCACGCGAGCGCGCGGCGAAACGGGCCATTCGAAGGTTGATTCCTTCGGGGCGCGTCAATTCCAGGTCGTATCGGGCGAGAGCCGACTCAACGAGGAAAATCGAGAAAACGGCGGCGATCACGCCCCAGGGGCACCGCCCAATTCCCTTGGCAAACACCTTGCGCCTCCTCGCCCAAGGTTGACCATCCGCCGGTCTTTGTCGCGTGGTCTCGTACAAATGCAATGTCGATTTCTGAAGATACCGTCCGGCTATCGATGTTTCGGAACGGCGGATATCATATCTTCGTCCTGATACCTTTTGCCGGAAGTCCTCACACTCGCGACGCAATCACGATGAATTTTTTGATCCTGGGAAGCGGACCTGAGGAGCGAGCTTGGG
>JAYVYS010000179.1:0-7652 GCA_043784005.1 Isosphaeraceae bacterium | reverse complement strand
ATGGCGGCCGGGATTATGACGCTGCTGCTGGCGTTTCCGATTCCCGGCTTTCTGGCGGCCATCTGGCACCCTACGTGTCCAACCGGTCGGTAAATCGCTCTCATGCTGATGATGAGGCGGAAATCCCGTCTGTTTCGAGGTTCACCCGCGCCAACATACTCGAGCGCAAGACGACCGTCACGGAACTGAGCGACATCGCTAGCGCCGCGATCATCGGCCCGTATTGACCAAAATATCCGAACGCCGCCAACGGGATTCCCACGACGTTGTAGGCGAACGCCCAAAACAGGTTTTGGCGGATTGCCGAGAGCGTCGCGCGGCCAAGTTTCAACGCTCGAGGGATCGCCCGGAGGTCTCCGGTCGCGATCACCACGTCGGCAACCGCCTTGGCGAGGTCGGTTCCGGTCCCGAGCGCGATGCCGACGTGCGCCGCTGCAAGCGCGGGGGCGTCGTTCAGGCCATCGCCAACCATCGCCACACGGCCCCCTTCGGCCTTCAACGCGGCGACTTTTTCCGCCTTACCTTCGGGAAGCACTCCGGCGAAGACCCGTGCGGAGTCAATCCCGAGCGCGTTCGCGACGGCCTTGGCGGTCGCCGGGTTGTCTCCCGTGACGAGATAAACATGAGCCCCCGCACTCGCGAGCGCATGCACAACCGCTTCGGCATGGGGTTTCAGAGTGTCCGCCAGGGCGATCGCCCCCAGCGCCATGCCCGATGCCGCCACGCGGAGCACGGTTTTGGCTTCACCTTCCCAGACAACCACCGCGTCGGCGAGACGGCGCGGATCGACTCCCGCGTCCGAGAGAAATTTGTCACTCCCCACCAACACAAGCTGACCATCCACCGTGGCACGAACTCCGGCCCCCCGCTCGGCCTGAAAGTTCGTGACAATCGGTGCGTGAGGACCTGTTTCCCGATAAGAAGTGAGCGCTCGTGCAAGAGGATGCTCGCTCCCCGATTCGGCCGCCGCCGCAAGCTTCAAAAGCGCTTGCTTGTCCGCTTCTTTGCCGGAGGGAACGAAGACATCGGTGACGCTCGGCTTCCCTTCGGTCAACGTGCCGGTCTTATCGAGCACGATCTCCGTGACCTTGTCCATTCGCTCAAATGCCGAGGCCTCGCGAACCAAGATCCCCGCTCGCGCCCCTCGACCCGTCGCAACGGCAACGGCCATCGGCGTCGCCAGTCCGAGTGCGCAAGGACATGCGATGATCAGCACCGCCGCCGCATTCAACACCCCACCTTCCCAGGTCCCGACCAGCAGACCCCAAGTCAGCAGAGTCAGTAATGCGATCACCAGCACCGTCGGCACGAAATAGGACGAAACTGTGTCCGCCAGCCGCTGGATGCCGGCCTTGGAGCTTTGCGCTTCGCGGACCAGCCGCACAATCCCTTCGAGTGCGCTCTCGCGACCGAGCCGGAGGGCCTCGACGATGAGCGTTCCATCGCGATTGAGCGTCGCGCCCGTGACAAGATCACCGGCACGCTTGTCGACCGGATTCGACTCTCCCGTCAACATCGACTCATCCACACTCGAATCGCCTTCGATCACAACGCCATCCACCGGAATGGTCTCTCCGGGACGGACACGAACGCGATCGCCCTTACGCACGTCGGCCAGTGGCACATCGACCTCGGACCCATCGTTGCCGATTCGTCGAGCCGCCTTGGGAGCGAGGTCGAGCAGTCGTTCGATGGCCGCCCCCGCCGCCCCTTTCGAGCGGACTTCCAGATACTTCCCCAGCGTGATCAACGTCAAGATGATCCCCGAGTCCATGAAAAAATGGGCCTGGTGCGGATCACCCAGAAAGAGCTGATAGACGCTGAATGTGTATGCGGTGGAGGTGCCGATGGCGATCAGCGTATCCATATTCGTCGACTTTTGCTTTAAACGGTTCCAGGCACCGATGACGTAAGGCCCGCCGAGGTAGATCTGGAGCACCGTCGCCAAGGGAAACATCATCATGCCTACCGAGGTATGTATCCCCATCGCGTGGACCGGGGCATAACCAAGCGCGATCAGTGGTACAGTAAGAATCACCCCGACAATCAAACGGTTCCGCCAGTACGAGAGATTTGTAGCGCGTTCCTTTCGGAGCGATTCGGCTCCCACACCGGTGACAAGCTCATCGCGACGCGCTGAGTATCCCGCCGCGCTGACCGCCGAGAAGAGCCCGTCCTCATCGAGCGTAGCCGGATCAACGACGACGCTCGCCCGCTCGGTGGCCAGATTGACCCGTGCTTCTCGAACGCCCGGCACCTTCGAGAGGGCCGCCTCAACTCGTCCGACGCAGCTCGCGCAGTGCATCCCTCCGATTGCCAGATTCCACTCTTCGGGGGGCGGCTTTAGGTTTCCAAGGCCGATCGCAATCAGCGGAGTGGAAGGCATAGGAGTCGTATCGAGATCCGGGACGTCATATCCAGCGGCCACCACGGCGGACGCCAGACGACCGCGATCGGCGACACCCGGCTCAACCACCACCTCCGCGAGTCGCCCCGCGAGATCGACCTTGGCCGACACGACCCCCGGCACGGCTTCAAGTGCCTTGCGGACGGTGCCGACGCAGTGGTCGCAGGTCATCCCTGAGATCGGCAGAGTGAGGACTTCTGTTGCCACGGCCATGATGGTTGCTCCGCTCGCCGCTGAGATATCAGGTCAAACCGCTGGTATTGTCGCGAGCAGGGCAAGACGGAGCTAGGCTGGGGTCCAATTCGGCATGCTCGTCTTCACGCCGACAGTAATTCGATCCACCAAGCTTTCCAAGGACGGAGCCGGTTCCTTCTACGATAGTGTCGTGAGAGGACTTCGTCGCGAACACTCCGGCCGAAAACTCAATTTCGCGGCGGTGGTATTTCGCGAATGATCTTGGGTGCCTGCCTGGATCATCCTTTCAAGATCCCGCATGGCTCTTTGACAAACCGACCGTTGCGCCAATCGAACCCATTTTCGAGAAAATTTGTCTCTCCCGAATCGAAGCCAATTCCTGCTTCCTGGTTGGTGATCGTTTCGGCTTTCCTCGTGTGGAGTGGGCAGTGCCCATCACGGAACCTATTGAATGGCATGACCTAAGAGTGGTGGGCGATGCCCACCCTACAATACTTTAACACCCCGAGCATTGCGCCGATCGAACCCATTTTCGAGGAATGCCGACGTTCCCGAAACGAACCCGAATTCAAACTTTGAGGGCATCACGGACTTTTTTCACTCAGGCTCAGTCGCGCCCGAAACGAAGCCGATCTTTCACGAGGCTGGAATCTCTCGCATTCAATCCCACTTCGGGAATGGCCGACGGCGAGCTTCGTGATGGCTTGTCCCGGGGACTCTCGACAGGTATCTTCGTGACGTTCGTATTGTTGTACGATCCATGTGTCCACGACACGAAGGGGCCGAGTCGCCATGATCCTGATCGGGACTGACCAAGGTATCTACCGCTGGATCGAAGGGGCGGGCTGGCCGGTTTTCCACACGCTTCAAGAACGCGCCGTCGTGAGCCTGACCTCGCCGGGCCGAGGGGTCGTGATCGCTGTCGACCGCAAAGGCGTCGTGCTGGAAAGCCAGGACTCCGGCCTCTCTTGGCGCGTGCTGCCCCTTCCAAAAGGTGTGACGGCAACCACTTCCGTCACATGCGCGGGAATCCCGCCGAGGATCGTCGCGGCGGTGAAACCGCTCGGCATCTATCAGAGGCCGGTTGGCGGATCGACCCCAAGAGCCACCGTGGCTCGCGCCGCGGAAGGCGCAGGTTTCGCTCCGCTTGTTTTGACCCGCGCGCGGGGGATGGCCCAGGTGGCGACCGCTCGACTTGCCCCCGCGAGGTTCCAGCATACTGCGGATGCGCAGGCCCTCTCGCTCGCGGGGTGGACCGCCTTGAAAGCGCCGCCTGTCTCAACCGATTCGGTCGCCTCCCGTGACCGTGGACTTGTCGTCTCTCCGACGGAGATCCGTTGGATCGAAGCCCTGCCGGGCGATCCTCTGTCGCTGTTGGCGGCAGTGCGAGGCACTGGGCTCTGGTCGAGTAACGACGGCGGCCAAGGATGGACGCGGTGCGCGGGTCTTCCGACAGAAGTCTTTAGCGTTCGTGCCGTTCCGGGTCGAACGAACCATGCATGGGCGGCGACCGGCGATGGTGCCTGGCGGACCACGGATGGCGGTCAGACGTGGGAGGACCGAAGCGCGGGGCTTGAGAATGTCCGACATGTCCAGGTGATCGAGGTCAAGCCGGGTGAGCCCGACAAGTTGCTGGCAGGCTGCGCACCAGCGCGGAACGCCTCGTCAGGTGCCGCGCCGGAGGGCTTGAACTACGGGCTCTTTGAAAGCGCGAATGGTGGAAAGTCCTGGAAGAGGGTCATGAACAACTTCCCGGTTTCGCTCGGCTCCGACACCATCAGCGACATCAGGTTCGACCCCGCGACCCCGGACCACGCGGTCGTGGCGCTCGGTTCCGGAGAGATTTGGGTCACGCGAAACGGCGGGTTTTACTGGGGGCCGCTCGCCCGCCAGATCCACGCGGCGAGGGTGCTCTGTGCGACGCCATGACGCAAGCCGAGGTTGCCGCGTTACTTGCTGACTTCCCCGTCATCGTCTCCGTGCCCGTGCAATGGGGGGACATGGACGCCTTTCAGCACGTCAACAATACGGTCTATTTCCGGTGGTTCGAGACGGCCAGGATCGCTTATACCGGCCGTCTCGGGCTCGGGAAATTAAGGGTTGAAACGCGGGTCGGGCCGATCCTTGCGGCCATCGGCTGCAATTATCGACGGCAGATCACGTTCCCAGATACCGTGCATATCGGCTCAAGGATCAGCAAGATCGGGCGCACGAGCATCACCATGGAACATGCCCTGGTAAGCGAAACGAATCAAGCGGTCTCGGCCGATGGAACCTCGACGCTGGTCGTGTTCGACTACAACTCTCAGCTCCCCGTCCCCGTCTTGCCAGAGATCCGCCAGGCGATCGCCTTGCTTGAAAACTGGCCGACGACCGCGACCTGAACCGCGAACGTGCTCGATTCAGGCGGGTTCGTTGCCCGGCGTCCACTTGATATTGCAGCCGATGCTCGGCTTTTGATCCTGCGAGACGGGCTTACCCGCGAGGACGGCGTCGAGCGCCGCGCGGAGGTCCGCGCCTGTCACCGGCATTCCATTTCCCGGGCGCGAAGCGTCGAATTGACCTCGGTATACAAGCGAGGCGTCGCGATCGAACAGGAAAAAGTCTGGCGTGCATGCGGCTTGATAAGAACGTGCGACCACCTGCGACGGATCATAGAGGTAGGGGAAGGTGTAGCCGACCACCGCCTTCTCGATCGCCATGAGTTCAGGACCGTCCTGCGGGTGAGAGGTCACGTCGTTTGAGCTGATGCCCACGACGGCGACTTCCTTCGCCTGATACTCACGAACCAGAGCCGCCATCTGGTGTTGAAGATGTTTTACAAAGGGGCAGTGATTGCAAAGGAAGATGACCATCAAAGCTGGAGCGCCCGCGAATTCGGAGAGCGAAACGAGCTTACCCGTCGCGGTGTCAGTCAAAGAAAAATCTGGTGCCTTTGAGCCGAGGGGCATCATCGTCGAGGCAGTCAGTGACATTTTCGATGCTCCACTTGCAAAAATTCGATCACGAATGACGCGGAATCATACGAGGGTCTCGCACGATTCGGCGTCATTCGGTATCGAAGCAAACGCAACCTCAGGCTTTCTTCGGCGCTTTCACGTCGAGACGGACGACGACCTCGTCGCGGATCAGGTCGTTGGACATCCCGGCATAGCTGATGGCAAAATCCTTGCGTTTGATCACGAACTCGCTCGAAAGCGCGACTCCGCCATCCTTCACGACGACCGTGGCTGGAAAGCTGATCGACTTGGTCACGCCGTGAAGCGTGAGGTTGCCGGTGATCGTGTGCGTCGCGCCTTTGTCGCCGCCGGCCTTGATCTCGGTGGTTTCGAAAGTGCTCTTGGGAAACTTGGCGACGTCGAAAAAGTCGGGTGCCTTGAGGTGGCCTGTCAGCTTTTCGCTGTCGGACCAGGTCGAGTCCATGGCGATCTCGATTGCGATTTTGCTCACCGCGGTGCCGTCGGCCGCGAGTTCCGCAGTCCCGTTGAAGGTCTTGAAGCCGCCTTTGTGGCTTCCCGTAACCTTGGAACCCTCAAAATCGATCTTGGACGTGTCGGTCGCGATCGCCAAGGCACCGGCGGGAGCGGCGGTGGGCGTCACGGCGGGAGTCACCGCGGCCGCGAGGGGGGCGGGAGCAGGGCTATCGGTGATCGGCTTGGGTTCGTTCACAATGGCCACGGGCTTGTCGTCGGCGGGGTTGGCACATCCGGCAGCGGTCAACGCGGCCGCGACGCAGATCAGGGTGAGGGCCAGTGCGCGGGTCATCGGTGCATTTCCTCGTCTCGTCCGGCGGGTAGATTCAGCTCGACAACGCGCCGAGAGAATTCCAGCGTCGGCCTAACAGAGTACCGACCGATCAGCCGATCGCCAAGACAAATGCGTTGACATGCGAGCATGATCGGTGTTCCGATCGCCAGGTCTCCCGTCTTGGAACCGGCCATAAGACGGTAAAGTTTGGACAAGGAAATCCTGTTTTGGGCGATAAAAGTCGGAAATCACATTTTATGAGTTGTAAAGATCTTGAAACTAAAGTCAAAGCGAACAAATACCGACGTTGTTCATGTCGATTCAATCCCAACATTCCATTCAACCCGCAGAGTCGTAAGAGCCGATACTTTCCGTGGAGAAGGAACCGGGCGGTGCCTGGAACTGGTCTCGATCGGGTAGGTAACGGTCGCTCCTTGTCGAAGGGGCCGGCGGATCTGAGCGGAATGCGAGGGAGATCGACAAGATCGGTATCCCCGTTTCCGTGGGCGGTCCGGACCGGAGTCTTCGAGCCGGGTCGCGACGGGGGCCAGGGCCGGGATCACACCCGGCAAGGGCAGAGCAGAGGCCGAGGGAGGTCGAGGATGTCCGTAGTACGTCGCGACAAAGGAACGGTACGCCGTGTTGGGCCGCGGCGGGTCGGCACCGGGATGGTCGCTCTGCTCGCGTTGGGGACGGGGGCCGGATGCGGCCAGTCGCTGCTTCGTTCCAACGTCGGACCGGGAATCGCCGCGGAATCGCTCGGGCAAGCCGACATGGCCACCCCTTCGCGACGCCTCGCCTGGGTCGGCCCTGACGGCCGACGCGACCTGCCGCTGACCGCCGCCCTGCCACCCCGCGAACCCGATCGACTGAACGCGGGGCTCGAGCCCGCGATCGTCGCATCGGCGACGACCTGGAACGGCTGGAAGGTGCCACTGAGTAAGGGCCGCGCTTCCGAGCCCGCTGCGCTTGCTTCGGGGATTCCGCTGATGGAGGTGTCCGAGCCGGTGGCCGCGTCGCCTTCTGGTTCTGCGATCCCGATGCCGTCGACGCGACTCGCGGGGAACGACGCGGAGATCGAAAGACTGCTCGCGGCGAGCCGTGACACGAAGATCGCGCCCCCCTTGAAGCGGCGGGTTGCCAAGCCCGAAATCATGGTGGCACAAGCACCTGCGCCCCCATTGATCACGGTTGTCGACGTGTTGCCGGCTCCCGCTTCCGAACCTTCGACTCCAAAGGTCGAGAGGGAAGAGCGGGTACCCTCATCGGCGGCAGTCGCCGTGATTGTGGATTCGCGGTCTGA
>JAYVYS010000178.1:0-18238 GCA_043784005.1 Isosphaeraceae bacterium | reverse complement strand
AACTCCTACGGCGATCCGCACGCGCTGACGCGTCTCATACGTATCGAGTTCAGGCGTCTCCTCGACGAGCACGCCTTTGGTTCCCGTCTCGCCCTCTTTGGGCCTCGATTTCTTTAACGGCTTCGCGAAGACATCCTCTTTTTTGCGAGCCTTTTTGACAGGCGCAGGTTTCGTGCCGGAGGGATCGGCCGTCGTCTTCCTTTTCTTCTTCTTCGGCCCCGAAGGATCACCGTCCGCCTCCGGGTCCTCCTCGGACGGGTACTTCCAGAGGCGCGGGAGAGGCGCACCGGGAACGCCGGGCGAGCGAGGAATCTTGGGTTTCGGCGGATCTTGGGGCTCGGCCATGCGGTCGCTCCCGAATGTCGAAGAGACCGGAACTGCGAGGTGACGTCGGGTCGAATCAAGTCGAATGAGTGACCGAATCAGCGTAACGTCACATGGCTTAAGGGACAAGAGCAAGACGAAGCCTGTGGCGATAAGGTCGCCCCACCTCTGGGACGGATCGTTAAACCGTTCAAAAGGGCTCAAAAAAGGCGACGTGTTTCCGATGTGCGAACCGATTTCGATCGTCGACCTCTCACCAACTTGGCGGCTCAACCGATTCGGTCAGTTGGTCTTCTGAAACTGACCGATCTTATCGAGGAAGGTGGCGTTGGTCGGATACTTGGCGAGTTGCTTCACGAGCGATTCCATCGCGTCGACCGACTTCAGATCCGAGAGGCTTCGGCGAAGCAGGTTGACTCGTGAGAGAGTCTCGGCATCAAGGAGAAGTTCCTCCTTGCGGGTGCCGGATTGCGGCAAGTCGATCGCTGGCCAGACGCGACGGTCCGAGAGCTTTCGGTCCAGCACGACCTCCATATTTCCTGTCCCTTTGAACTCCTGGAAGATCAACTCATCCATACGGCTGCCAGTTTCGATCAGGGCGGTCGCGAGGACCGTCAGAGAGCCCCCTTCTTCAAACGCTCTCGCAGCGCCAAAGAGTCGTTTGGGAATGTCGAGGGCCTTGATGTCGAGCCCGCCGGACATCGTTCGCCCGGAGTTCGATCCTTTGTTGTAGGCCCGGGCCAGGCGCGTCAGGCTGTCGAGCAGAATCACAACCTGCCCTCCCGTTTCGGCGATTCGCTTCGCACGATCGACCGTAAGCTGTGCGAGCCGGATGTGTTCTTCCACGGTGTGATCCGACGAAGAAGCGATTACCTCCCCGCGAACCGACCTCCGCATGTCGGTGACTTCTTCAGGCCGCTCGTCCACGAGCAGGACGAGCAAAGTGACTTCCGGATGATTTGTCGCGATCGCGGCGGCGAGTTGTTGCAGAAGAATGGTCTTACCCGTTCGGGGTGGGGCGACAATCAGGCCGCGCTGGCCTTTCCCGACGGGGGTAAGCAAGTCCATGACCCGCATCCCAAGAGGCTCGGAACCTGTTTCAAGTCGAAGTCGCTCGTAGGGATCAATGGCGGTCAGTTCGTCAAAGCCCCTGAGTCCGACATAGTGCTCGGGCTCATGCCCTTCGATGTTGAGTGGTTCGGCAAGCCGAGGGGCCTCGCCAACTCTTGTGGAAAGCTCAATGCGCCCGGTGAGCCGAACCCCCTGCTTGAGTCGAAACCGAGAAAGAATGGGAGTCGCGACATAAACATCATTCGCTCCCGCCCGGAAGTTCCGCCCTGGCTCTCGGAGGAATCCATACCCATTGGGGTGCATTTCCAGCACACCTGTGCAGGTGGTCTCTGCCGTGCTCATGACGATCTCTCTGGGGAGACAAGTTAGAGACGCGATCAGGAAGGGTCCGCCATGCGAACCCAACCCTCGGCCGGGATCAAAATTCGAGAGAGGATTCAGAATCTGGAGGGGGTAATTTAAAGAGAGCGGAAATCAAGTGGAGATCGTCGGCTGAGGCATGAGAGTGAAAGGAAAATACGTCCGGGTGGGCGTCCGGCGAGTGGCTGTCGATGAAAACACGTGTCAAGAATCAACGAAGTATATCCAACTCTTTGGAGTCGTGTCCACCCGGAACGAAAGATTTCGAACTCGTCCCCCCTTCCGACTTTGGCCCAATTCAGGGACCGAAGCCCACGGTCCATGTTCACGTCACTTTCTCCTAAACTCTACATTTTCGTAGGCCGTTGACACCGATTATTCAACCTTGGGGATTCGGTGGCCTGTGTTCGAGCCGATGGTGTTGCTTATAATACCTTTCGCTTGAGTAAATTCGGCAATCTGGCCCGTGCGCATCATTCGATAGGTCTGGCTTGATGAGAAAGATCCGGCTGAAGTCGAATACCAAGGTCGACGAACAGCTTATGGCCCGATTCGCCAGCGATCTGAACGAACCTCAACGCGCCGCGGCTTCGGCCCCTGACGGTTACAATCTGATCCTTGCAGGTCCAGGTTCGGGCAAAACGCGCGTGATCACTTATCGCGTTGCCTACCTGATCTCCAAAGGAGTCCCGGCCTCGTCGATCTTGCTAGTAACATTCACTCGACGCGCTGCGCGCGAGATGGTCGGGCGACTCGAAGCGTTAATCGGTCCTCAGGCAAGCCAGGTTTGGGCGGGAACGTTTCACCACGTCGGCAATCGGTTACTTCGACATTCGGCGGAATTGCTGGGTTACACCGCCAGCTTCACGATTCTTGATAGTGAAGACCAAAACGATCTCATTCGCCTCGCGATGGACGACTCAAGCCTGTTCGGTAGCGGGAAGATGGCACCGAAACCGGCGACTGTGCACCATCTGATCAGCTTCGCGGCGAACGTGGCGCGACCCATCGCCGAAGTCGTCCTCACGAAAGCGCCCGACCTCTCCGAATGGATCTCGCAAATCGAGGCCACCGCGATCGCCTATAAAGAGCGCAAACGCGCGGCCAACTGCTTGGATTACGACGATCTACTGCTGGAATGGGGAAGGCTCCTTCGTGATTTTCCCGACCAGCGTGCCGCTCAGGGAAAAAGGTTTCGTCATATCCTGATCGATGAAATGCAGGATACGAACACGCTTCAAGTCGCGTTGGTCGAAGCGATCGCCAGCGCGGGCTCGGGAAATCTCACGGCCGTCGGCGACGATGCTCAGTCGATCTACCGATTCCGAGGGGCGGATTACGACAACATCCTCAAGTTCCCCACCCGACACGCCGGAGCCCGTGTCTTTAAACTGGAGGTGAATTACCGCTCGACTCCCGAGATCGTCGCGTTCACCAATGCCTCGATCGCTCATAATCTCACGGGGTTTCCCAAGACTTTGGTCTCAGCCCGGCCCGCCGGCATCCGACCGATCGCTGTACCCGTTCAAGATGCCTATGAGGAAGCCGGCTTCATCTGCCAGCAAATTCTTGAATGCCACGAGCAAGGAATCCCGCTCGGCAAAATGGCCGTGCTCTACCGCAATCATTTCGACAGCGTCGTGTTGCAAGGCGAGTTGGTCAGCCGGGGGATTCCGTATAGCGTGAGAAGCGGTCTCCGATTTTTTGAACAAGCTCATATCAAAGACGTGCTATCCTATTTGCGGATTGTCGCGAACCCTCGTGATGAACCGGCGTGGCGCCGTTTACTTTTGCACATTCCGGGGGTAGGCCAGGCGAAGGCAAGCACGGTCTGCGAGGTGCTTGTAAAGGCCGCCGATCCACATGCGGCAATGGCAAGCGCCGAGGTCATGGCAATGCTTCCGCCGAAAAGCAAAGGGATGTATGCGGGGTTTGTCTCGGACTTGAGAAAAGTTCAAGCGACGAGTCCCGAAACGTCTCCCGCCGAGGCCATCGGCGCGATTCTTAAAGGCGGATATCCATCAGTGGTTCGTGCCAAATACGAACGACCCGACAACCGGATCGCCGATATCGAGCAAATGGCCGTGTTGGCCGCACGTTACGAGAGCCTGGAACGGATGATCGCCGAATTGTTGCTCGCGGGTGACGTCTACGGAATGGACACCGTCGACGCGGGCGAGCCAATGGATACACTGGTCTTGAGCACGGTGCATCAAGCCAAAGGGCTGGAATGGTCGCGCGTTTTCATCCCCCGTCTGATCGAAGAAAGCTTTCCGCACCGCAGAGCGATCGACGAGCCGGGCGGGGAGGAAGAAGAGCGGCGGATTTTTTATGTCGCCATCACCCGCGCGATGGACGAGATCTATATGACCTATCCGCAGATGATCGCGAAAGGTGGCCGAGGACCGCAGGTCTGGACGACTCCGAGCCGCTTTATTTCCGAGATCGATCCCGAGTTGTACGAGCCAGTCGCCATCGAAAATGATTTTGGTTGAACCTATGGACACAAATGCTTCCTCGGCCGGAGCCGCGCTTGATCAACTCCGCCATCAGACCGAATGGTCGGATCGTGAAAGAGACGCCGCGTTTGACCGAATGATCGAACGCTTCCCGATGGAAGAAGTCATTGAGGCCGTTCGCGATCGCCTGCGAGACCTCTCCGGGCCTGACGGTGAGATCCTCTTAAGGGTCGTTGAGGCCAATCCGGGATCGACGCTTCCTCGGGCTCTGGCCGAAGCGCTCGACGATCAGCTCGGGCTTCCGACCGACCGACTCTGGAGTGCCCTCGATGTCCTTAATGGTGCGGGAATTCTCGGGAATTACCCTCCACTTCAGGATCTCTGGGACGAGCTGAACGACGCGCTCGATGACGATGGCTCGATCGAAGAGCTTGTCGAACAGATCGAAAACGACCCGGATGGAATCTGGCTGGCGCTGCAGGGTCTGGCTGCGGTCGAAGCGGAAGTTCGTCCCCAAATCATTGCAGGGCTGGCTTCGGGCAAGGTCGGTCCGGGAGTGATCGAGTTCTTTCGGTTGCTTTCCTATTCCGACGATCACGGGTCGCGATCGGCAGCGCTAGAGTCGCTCTCACGCACTCCCCCAGGTTCCAAAGTCTCCTCCGCCTGGGAGGATTTATCGGTTCATCATGCCGAGCCCGGTGTTCGGGAAACCGCGATTCGATGGCTCGCGAAGCCGGCGACCAAACTTGCGGTTCAGAAGTCTCGAAGTCCATCGATCGCCGTTTCTTCTCCCCGAATTCAGCGATCTCTGGTCACGGCGATCGACGGCGGAGGACGAGCAACCATCGCTTTGGAGTCTATGAGAGGCCAGACGCTCGCTACGGCCGTATTCGTTTGCGACATCATTGATGGAGTGAAAGAAGTCCACGGCGACCTTGCGACCGGTGTCGCGTCCGCCGGTTCAACCATTGAGGCGATTCTTGAGGGATTGACAGACGATGTTGTCGAGGATGCTCACTCATTGGCTCTGGCCTTGTTGTCCGGCTGTCTGACGATGTCGGGACCCAAGACACCTCCGGCATTGCGGTACTGGGTCGAATCCACTGCTGGCCCGGACCTTGGGGCCGTTCCCTTCCGCGCTGAATTTCCCGGTTGGGATCCGTCTGAGCTTTCGTTTGAGGAAATGCCGGCTCGAGCGAGAGAGGTGCTTGAACGTCGACCGGACTGGCTCGACACGTCGGCCTTGACCTATCAGTTGGCCGAAGAGATTCACCTGCGCGAAGGGGATTCTGAACCCGATCCAAGACGCGACGCCGGGGCCTACCGATACCTCTTCGAACACCAACTCGCCGATCAGCTCGAACTCTACAGGCGCATGTTGCTTTGGATGGCCTGGTTCTGGAAGGCGAGTGGCGAAGAAGGTCTGGGACGGTCGGCTTTGGCGCTCGCGAGCCAGTTGTCGGACGCGCAGCATGTCGTACCTGGGCATCCTTTCACGATCGCTCTGACTACGCGGAGCCTCACCGTCGCGCAGGAACGGTTGAAGAAGGGGATCGGTGGAGTGGTAAAACCTCTGGTGTGACGGAGCGATCATAGACGAGAAATTCGAAAAAAGGCCGGCCCGCGCGAGATCGCAAGGGCCGGCGCATCGAATTCAGGGTCCGCGGCGAAAACATTTCCCGATAATCTTACCGTACTCGTTCGGGGGTAGCTCCGATATGTCGCAAAGGCAGGAGTGATTCTCTGCCTGCTTCGTACCGGATCATGATCACTTCTTGGCGGGCTTGGCGGCGGGCTTAACGTCCGCCGCGGGCTTGGCGGCCGGCTTGGCCGAGGTCTTCTTCTTGTCGTCGATCTTCTTCTTCTTTTCCTTGTCTTTGGGGGCCTTGTCACCCATGGGATCTCTCCTTTGAAAGGTTGGAACCGTAGTGAATCGCGACGGGACCGAGTCGTTCCGTCGCAGCCTGCAAACCAGTCAACAAAGAGATTGCGCGGGTGGTGTCGGATCTTCAATAGTAAGCAAGGAAAAATTGCGAACTAAATCGGTCAATCGCGGCAAAATCAATTGAACTGATGCGATGATCCTCGTTCAATCGCCGCGCTTCCCATACAGACCTCGCAGGCATGAAATCGCCCGGCGGATGAATCTTCATCCGCCGGGCGATGGTGGCATCACGTCGGGATGATTCTGAAAAGGCTCCCGTTCAAAGCGGTTCGTAGCAGGGACGGCCCGGATCGCGGCATTCGTCGCGGCCCACGAAATCCTCATCAGGGCCGAAGCCCTTCATCGTCTGGAGGCACCAGAAGATCGAGTTATCGTAGTCCTCATGCGAGTCGCCACCGAGCCCGTCCGTGTAGACGTACATCCCTTTGTTGCGAAGGTGCCGGCAAAGCGGCGCAGGCTTCTCGACGACGGGGATTTCGGCGTCTTCGGGGCTCGACATGGAAGATCAGACCTCCTCCCAGTAACGGTCGCCGACCGCCGCGAGTAGGGCACGTTTGATGACGGTCTTGGTCAAAGCGACCTTGTACGCGTTCATCGAGAGCGGCTTCGCATCGGCGATCGCGGCTTCCGCAGCCGCGGCGGCGGATTCTCGATCGATCTTCTTCCCCTTGATCGCCTTTTCGGCCGCTTCGCTCCTCCAGGGGATGGGGGCCACGCCGTAGACAACGATCCGACCGTTGCCGATCTCGGTGCCTTCGGCCAGATAAACCGAAGCCATCACGAGCGGCCAGTCGTGCGCCCGCTTTTGCCTTGCTTCATAAGATGCGTTCTTTCCCTGCGCCGAGGACGCGGGAATGAGCACTTTCAGAAGAAGTTCGCCGGGAGCGACGGTCAACTCACGATCCCCCTCTTTCTTGGGGACTTGGTAGAGGTCCTCGACCGGGACGGTTCGCTCGCCCTTCGCACCCAGGATGGTCGCCGTCGCTCCGAGAGCGATGAGCGGAACAGCCAGGCTTGACGGGTTCACGAAGAGGGCATTGCCATCGGTCATGAAGATGGAGTGATAGCGATTGTCCCCTTCGCGGACAAGGCTCTTACCGTTCTTCATCGCGAGCAGGCCGTTACCGGAACGGAAATACCAGCACCTGGGGCGCTGGAGTAGATTTCCGCCGACGGTCGCCATGTTTTTGATCTGAGGGGTGCCGACCTCGGTGGTCGCCTGCCAGAGCGCGGAGCCGTATTGCTTGATTCCCGAGTGCCCGACGATTTCGGCGAGGGTCGTCCCCGCGCCGATGGTCAGCCCGACATTCGCGTCCCAAGAAATTCCCGAGAGAGACTTGATGTCCTTCAGATAGACGACCCGCTCGGGGCTTGTCACATAGTCTTTCATCCGGCTAATCAGGTCGGTACCGCCGGAAAGCGCCTCGGCCGGAGCGGAAGCGCCCAGCAGCTTGACGGCGTCTTCGACGCTGGTCGGGCTGGCGTAGTCAAACGCTTTCATGGGTTATGCCTTCTCCTTGGAGACCGTGGCCAGGGCGTTCAAGATGTTTCTGGGAGACATCGGCCATTCCGGGACGCGAACCCCGATGGCATTGGCGACAGCGTTGGCGATGGCGGCGGCCGTGGCGATGGTTACTGGCTCACCTACACCGATCACGCCGCGTGCCTTTTGATCGTCGGGTTCGTAAGCGTGGATGACGATCTCGGGGATGTCGGAAGCGCCGGCGAGCTTGTACATCTCCATGTCGGCGTTAAGCATCACGCCGGTGATCGGGTCCATGACTCGCTCCTCGAACAGGCCGTAGTTCAGCCCGCCGATCACACCGCCATAAGCCTGGCTCTCCCACGTGAGCTTGTCGATGATCAGGCCTGTGTCCTGAACCGCGACGATCTTGTTAAGTTTGACGACGCCGGTTTCGACGTCCACCGAGAGGTCCACAAACTGGCAGCCGCCGACACCGACGGAGGAAAGACCGGGGGTGAACTTTCCAAGCTCCGTGATCGACGTCATGCCGAGCTTGCGGCAGGCGTCTTTCCAGGACATCTTCGCCTCGCCCTTGACAAGCAGTTTGCCGTCGGCAAGCGAGAGGTCTTCGAGTCTCGATTCGATCGCCGGGGCGATCTTCGCGAAGAACGCATCACGAGCCTGGGTGACGGCGTTGAGGCACGGCGGACTCATCGACGGTGTGGTCGTTGAACCGCCCGACGCCTGACCCGGAACGAACGTCGAGTTACCGATATTCGACTTGATGTCGGTCGGCTTCAAACCCAGCACCTCAGCCGCGATGATCGCGAGGATCGTTCGCGCCCCGGTGCCGATGTCCTGCGTCGCGCTTTTTAGCTCGACAGAGCCGTCGGGGTTGATCGTGCACGTGACTTGCTTGTCTTGCGCGCCCCCGCCGCCCCAGGTATGCAGAGCCATTCCGAACCCGCGCTTGATCGGCCCTTTGCCATTCTCGCCGCGCGACTTTCGGTTCTCTTTCCAGCCGATCAGCTCGGCCCCTTTCTTCGTCTCGGCCTCGTAAATTGGCGTTTTGAAGTCGCCATCGGGGAGGTTCTTGAGACGGAACTCTAGCGGGTCGATTCCCAATTTATCGGCCAGGTCGTCCATGGCCGCCTCCATGATCGCGCATCCCTGCGGGTGACCAGGGGCACGCATGGCGCGGGCACCGCCGCCGTTGACGAACACGTCGGTATGCGTTCGCGAGGAGGCGGGCACATCATAAACGTAAGGCAAGGGGAACGCGGCACCCCCCCGGGCACCACCCGTCCCGTGAGTATCGGCGATCATCGCCACGAGCTTCCCGTCCTTGGTGGCTCCGAGCTTGAGCTTCGCCGTCGCACTCGGACGATTGCCTGCGGCGAGGTGCTCTTGCGTGCGGTCGAGGAACATCTTGACCGGCTTCCCCCCCGCCTTTTTCGAGAGTTCCGCCGCGGTCCGTCCCCAGATATCGGCACCGAATTTCGAGCCAAAGCCGCCGCCCATCACTTCGGTGAGGACCGTGACGTTGGAAGCGGGGATCTGGAAGGCACCCGCAAGCTCGTTGGCACAAACCTGTACGGCCTGCGTGCTCGCCCAGGCCTTGATCTTGTCGTCACCATCCCACATGGCTGTCAGGCCGTGGGATTCGAGGCAAACGTGGGTAATGACGGGAAGGGAGTAGATTCCCTCGATCGTAGCGTCGGCCTTGGCCATGGCCTCGTCGGGGTTTCCCTTGGTCACCGAGCGTCCTTTGCGAACGTTTCCCCCTTTCACAACCTCGGGGGCGTTCTCGGCCATTGCCTGCGATTCGGTGACTGCGTGAGGAAGAATCTCGTAGACCACCTTGATCGCGCGGATGGCGTCTCGGGCTTGCTCCTCAGTCTCAGCGGCGACCGCGGCGATGTCATCACCCTGGAAATGGAGGGTCGCTCCGTCCTTGGCGATGATGTGGACCGCCTTGACTCCGGGCGATTTCTCCGCCGCCGAGGTGTCAATCGACGTGACCTTCGCGTGGGCGTAAGGGCTGTAGAGCATCACTCCGAAGAGGAGCCCTGGCGGCTTTTCATCCGAAGGATATTTCGCGCGTCCGGAGGCTTTCGCCATCCCGTCGAGACGCGGAATTCTCGTGCCGATCAGCTTGGGATTCGCCGGCCATTTTGCCATGGGTCAGGCTCCTTTCATGGCTTTGGCCGCGGCCATCGCCGCACTCAACACGCCCACGTACGTCCCGCAACGACAGATGTTACCGTCCAGACCTTTGCGAATTTCCTCGCCGGTCGGGTTCGGGTTTTTGTCCAGAAGCGCCTTGCATGCGGTGACGAACCCTGGCGTGCAATAGCCGCACATCAGGCCGTCATTCTGGTGAAAGGCATGGGGTACTCCAGCCTCGCCGGTATCAAAACTCTCAAGGGTTTGGATTGTTTTCCCTTGACAGGAAACGGCGAAGGTCGTGCACGAGTAAATCGGCGCTCCGTCAACGATCGCGGTGCAGGCACCGCAACTCGCACGGTCGCAGACCCGCTTCGGGCCGGTGACATCAAGGCGGTGGCGGAGCGTGTCGAGCAGCGTGCTTCTTGGCTCGACGGTACACGTGCGGTCTTCGCCGTTGACTTTGAGAGTGAGCTTGACGTCGCCGGAGAGAAGCTTCAGCCCCTCGTCCGCGGCCTCAGCCTCTTCCATCGCGGCGGTGGCTTGACCAGTAAGCACGGCCGTCGCCGCCGCAAGGCCCGAACCGCGCAAGAAATCGCGACGGCTCGCCCCGTGGGGGACGCCTTTCGATTTTCGGTCCTTGTCTGTCATCGAGCGTTTCTCCCAGGATGATTGCACCCGCCTCGGACTGGCCTCTCAAAGACCCGGCGCGGGGAGGCATGCGTCGCGTTTCCGATGCGGAGTGTTGAACTATCGCCCAACGGCCTGAGGTTTCGCAAGTCCGTACCGATGGAAAACAAGAGGATTGCATCGGAGTTCGCTCGAACGCTTCTTTCCCACAGTCCCGATGAAAAGCCCTCGGAGACGCTTCGCGCTAGCAATCTTCACAGAAAAAACGACGTGAAGCGTCCTGGAAGGCATCCCGGCAGAAGACGATGGAACGACTGGCATGGCTTCGCTTGGTGAAATGACTGCGAAGCACAAACCCACGATCGGTCTCCAGACCGCGTCGTGCTCGGGGAAAGCCAGGCTGGGACTTGCGGTCGAAGGCTTTGGGCGTCAAACTCTGGGTCGTTGTGATCCGTGATTCAGTCGAGTTGAGACGTGCCGCGTGAACCGGGCGGCGATGAGGTGACTTCGACGATGGAAACCCCGATGGTTCGTCCCGGATTGGTGCAAAACCCGGAAACCAAGCGCCGCGTCGTGGCCTTTTTCCGCAATGGAGCGGGAGGGAACCTCGCGATTCAAATGGTGACCATGCTCGGCGTTCCCGCCGATCGGCTTGGGGTCACACCTCCCGAGCAAATGGAAAACGGCCAGGGGATGATCCTCTCAGTCGCCTGCCCGACGGATGCGCTCGTCTCCAAAGTCGAGGCGTTGTGCCGCCAATACGGTGCTGAGGTCCACCGCCAGCGAAATGAAATCAACCGTTGATTCGCGATCCCGACTCGTCCCTCGTCTACAAGGATTCCGATGATTCGCCGCCCACTGCTTTTTGGAGCCCTTCTCGGAACGCTCGCGATCAGCGTGGGGGCCGATTTGCCTCCGCCTCCGTTCAAGAGCGGCGATCCGGTCCTTCGGTTCAACGGTAAGGACTTGACCGGTTTCTATCCCTACACGCACGACCACAAATACGAAGATCCAAACAAAGTCTTCACGGTCCGCGATGGGTTACTCATCATCTCCGGCGAAGAGTTCGGGGGCGTCGCGACCTCCGGGAATTTCAGCGACTACCATCTCGTCACCGAGTGGAAATGGGGAGAGCGGACGTTCGCCCCTCGAAAAAAGAATGCGCGAGACTCCGGCATCCTGCTTCATTGCGTGGGGCGGGACGGTGCGGTGAGCGGGAACTGGATGGAATCGATCGAGTGCCAGATCATCGAAGGAGGCTGCGGTGACCTCTTGATGGTCGGCGGACAAGGAAAGCCCAGCCTAACCTGTCGGGTCAAGGTGGGAGCCGACAAGCAGTTTTATTTTGACCCGAAAGACGGAACTCCTGTCACTCGCGACGGTGGCCGATTCAACTGGTGGGGGCGTGACCCGGCCTGGAAGGATGTGCTGGGCTATCGCGGAAACAAAGACGTCGAAAAGCCCGCCGGCGAATGGAATCGGATGGAAGTGATATGCGATGCTGATACCATCACGAACATAGTGAACGGCGTCGTCGTCAATGTAGGAACGAAATCGAGCCACGCGCGGGGCAAGATCCAATTTCAGTCGGAAGGGGCGGAGATCCTTTTCCGGACGATCGAAATCCGGCCCTTGATCAAGTGATCGATTAGGAAGCTGTTCCCATCGCAGGAATGGCGTGGATAGAATAAGGGGTGTCCGAGTGCCACGGGTCGCACGAATCCGGCCAAACAGGGTCGGCGGGAAGTCATCGCAAGTCGATTCCTCAATCATGTCTTCCGTTGGCACGCCTTGAATTCCCGTTTGGCCAATGGAACAATGACCAATGGCCGAGACATTAAAAGTGCCTGATCGGAAGTTATCCATCGCCCGGTGGGGCATGCGGTTTTTCATCCTCTCGATGACTGCGATCGCGGCTTTGTCGTCGCCATCGTTCGCATTCGCGCAGCAAGATCCCGCTGTCTCGCGTGGTATCTCGTATCTTCGAGGTAAGGCCGGGAACGGTCAAACCGGCGAGACGGCGTTGATCGCGCTCGCGATGCTCAAGGCCGACGTTCCGGTGACCGACCCGACATTGACAGCCTGCATCACGAAGATCCGATTGCGGATTCTGAGCGGGGGCTACAGCCCGGAGCGACAGGGTGGGGCCGATATCTACGAGGCCGCGGTCGTCGCGATGGCGCTCGCGAATCTCGATGCCGAGTCGCGACGTGCCGAGCTTGGGATTATCGCTCGGTTCCTGGTCGGTCGGCAGAATGGCAACGGCTCATGGGACTACACGGGACGGGACAAAGGAGATACCTCGATCTCCCAATACGCGGTCCTCGGGCTCTGGGAGGCGGAGAACGCTGGTGCGGACGTTCCCCCCGAAGTTTGGGATCGGGCCGCCGGGTTCTTCATGTCGGTTCAAGCGGACGGGGGAAGTTGGAATTATCACCGCGACGAGGGAGCCGTTTATCCCGAAACGTTGTCGATGACGGCCGCCGGCGTGGGGAGTCTTCTGATCTGCCAGCGACAGCTCACTCGATTTCGCCGCGGCGCAGACTCGGCTTCCAGCCTGCTGACCCCGATGTCGGTGGATAATCAGAGGACCAAGTACGATGTCCAGACCTCGTTCGCCCGTCTCGACTCATCGGTAAAGCGTGGCCTGGCGTGGTTGGGAAGCAACTTCACGACCAAGAGCGGCGGCATTATCGGTCAGTCGGCATACTATTGCCTCTACGGCATCGAGCGTATCGGCGCTCTCGCCGAAAAGGACACCATCGGACGCGTGGACTGGTTTGAGCAGGGACGATCGTTCATTCACAACGGCCAGCGCGGTGATGGATCGTGGGATTCTCAACACGGAGACGTTCCCAACACCGTTTGGTGCTGCCTGTTTCTGACGAAGTCCACGGCCAAGACGGTCCGCAAGATGGCCCTCAAGCAGCTCGGCGCGGGGACGTTGCTCGGCGGACGCGGGCTCCCGAAAGATCTGTCGAATCTGACGGTCGCGGGGGGTCGCGTGGTGAACCGGCCGATGAATGGAGCCGTCGAGGGGATGCTCACGGTTCTCGAAGACCCTCGTGCCGAAAATGCCGACGGCGCGCTTGCCGGGCTGGTCACTCGATATCGCACCGAAGGCCCGAAAACGCTTCGCCCGCATAAGGACCGGTTTCGTAAGCTGCTGACCGACCGCGATCCGGGTCTCCGAAAAGTCGCGGCGTGGTCGCTATCCAGAACGGGCGATCTCGACGTCGTTCCCGCGCTGATCGACGCGTTAACCGACCCGGACGAGTCGGTGGTGTCGATCGCTCGCGAGGGTCTTCAACTCCTCAGTCGAAAGGTCGAAGGGCTGGGACCGCCCTCGCAGTCCACGCCCGAACAGCGGAAAGAAGCTGCGGCGAAGTGGCGATCGTGGTATTTGGGAATCCGCCCGCTCGATCTAGAAGGACAGGATGAGGACGACGCGGCGGCCCCTGCCGTGAAGCCGGGAGCGGGACGATGAGTGCCGCCTCGATTGCTTCGAGCGGCTCCGCGAAGTCGAACGTGTTTGAACCGCGCGTCTACGGAGAGTCGCGTTTCGACCGCGTGACTTCAATGTTGATGGCGGTGATCGTGGGTGCGACGATCGTGGTCGGTTTCTTGTTCTTGATCTACAAGACGACCCAGGAATACGCAACCCGCGTGACGGCACCGCTTCAGATCGTCGAAGTGTTCGGCGGCGGTGGTGGCTCTCCGGACGGGACACCGGGTTCCACGGAAAAGATCGACGTGCCGGGAGCGGCGACCGCGGCGAAAGCCTCCAACAACGAGGCCGACGCCGCCGATTTCGAGAAACCCACAGTACAGGCGACCCCCGCCGCGATGCTCGATGCCGTCGCGGAGGCGGGGCAAAGCCTTGCGGAAGTCGACCTGGGCGCGGTGATGCCGAACGGCGGTCCGGTGACGAGTGGAACCCACGCCTCCAAGATCGGTACCGGAGGTCCGGGCCTGGGATTCGGCGCCGGTGACGGCGGCGTGCCTGCGGAATTGCGCTGGAGTATTGTTTATAATCCAGGCCAGACGCTGGAATCCTATGCGCGCCAGCTCGATGGGTTGGGAGTCGAGTTCGCGGTGGTCTCAACATCGAACCAGCTGACGTTTGTTTCCCGGTTTTCCGACGCGGCACCGTCGAAACGCTATGGGACCGGTCAGGGAGACAATCGGCTCTATTTTCTTTGGCAAGGGAGAGGCCGCAAAGAGTCGGACGTCGCCCTGTTGAGGAAAGCCGGCATTGAGTTGGGTGACGGCGTGATGATGCAGTTTTACCCGAAAGCGGTTGAACAACAACTTGCGCAGCTTGAGGTTCGTTATCGTGGCAGGCAACCGGGAGAGATTCGGTTCACGCGATTCAGCGTCGTACCTAAGGGAGGTGCCTACGGCTTCGAGGTGCTGGCGCAGGAGCCATTGCGTTAGGACAATGTTGGGCCTCGAAGACTCGACCCAACCTAAACTCATTGCGTTTACCCCTGTTCCGTAGAGGCTTGAAAAACCCCGATCATGGCGATCCTGGAAGTCCACAACGGCGAAGGCCGCGTCGAACGGTTGATACTGACGCGCGAGCAGCCGATGATGTTCGGGTCGAGCCCGAGAGCAGACATCGTTCTCAGCGGCGATGGAATCTTACCGTTTCACGGTCGGGTGCGCTGGCAGGCCAAGCGCGCGCGATACAAGGTTGACGCTTCACCCGAGGCGGAATATCTGCTCGTTAATGGCCACAAGATGGCAACGGCAAGTTTTCGGCAAGGCGACGAAATTCAGGTCGGCGCGTGCCGGATCTTCATGATCAACGAAGGCGACATGCAGGTCGCGCCTGTTTCTATCCCCGCGCGGGATGACGTGACGCGAGTCATGGCACCCTCGTTCCTGGCCCCCCCGGCGGCGGGCACCATGATTGCTCGGGGAAGCGCTAGGAAGGCGAAGGAAGCCGCCGAGAAGGCGGCGGGGATCGAATTCGCGGACGTACCGAACGTCCTGGACGACCCTGATGAACGCCGCAAGTTCAAAAAGGCGATCGCCGCGAAGGCAAAAGAGAAAACGGAGACCGCCGAGCCGCCGAAGCGCGGCTGGAACCGAATGCGGTATTTGCTCTCGGCCAGGGCGAGTCGGCCGGGTGAAGAGGAAGTCCTTTCCTCGCCCCTGGTGTTCGGGCTGATGGGGGCGTTTCTCACACTCGTGCTTGTCGGCGTCTCGCTTTTCGGAATCATCCAAAAGACGGCCGCGAATCGCCTGTTCGACCGCGCATTGGAGAACCTCGAGGACGGTGATTACCGGAACGCGATCCGCAGGTTCGACGACTTTCTTACCGCGAACCCCAAGGATGCACGCGCAAGCAGCGCGAAAGTTCACCGGGCGGTGGCGAACGTCCGCCAATACACCGCCACTGCGGGGCCATCATGGACCCTCGCCCTTGAAGCCGAGAAGGAGATGCTTGAAACCGTCGGTGGCGAACCGGCGTTCAAGGATTCGAGCGGCGAGCTTGACGAGCTTGTCATCAAGACCGGCGAAGGTCTGGCCGATCGTGCGAAATCCTTGGCCGACCCGAAGGCCCTGGCGGAAGCCGAATCGACGTTGGATCTGCATAAGACGCTGGAAGGTGAGGCGGCCGAGGCCTTGTTAAAGCGTTCAAGGCTCCCGTCGAAGCTCGAAGCCGCCCGCGCCGCGGTTTTGAAGGCGCAGGTTCGGACGAAAGCCCTCGCGGCGATGGATCAGGCGATCAAAGACGCCTCGTCGGCAGGAGTCTACGACGCACGAGATGCCCTGGTTGCGCTCTACGCCGATCAGGCGATCGATCGTGAACTGGTCTCGCGGATGAATAAGGCGAATGATCTGATCCGGAAAGCCGTGACCGTCGATGTTTCCGAACGGCCCGCCGAGACCGAACCCCGGCCCGAGCCGCTTGGTCCGCCGACGACCTTTGTGCTTCGAGATTCGATTGCGGCGAACTCGGCCAGCGCCCCACTTGTCTACACCCTCGCGGACGGCTTCGTTTATGCGATCGATGGTCTTGACGGAGCGCCGGCTTGGCAGCGCGCGGTCGGACTCTCCTCGCCCTTCCCGCCGCAACCGATCCCCGGAGGAACGACCGTTCTGGCTGTTGATGCCCGGCATCGAGAACTCATCCGGCTCGATGCCAGGACCGGCGCGCTGGTCTGGCGGCAAACGCTTGACGAAGCGGTGATCGATCCCCCGCTAGTGCTGGGCAACCAGGTCATTCAACCATTGCCCACCGGAAAGCTGCTTATGATCGACCTGCCCACCGGCTCTTTGCGAGCAACCATGAACCTTGGCCGCCCGATCACTTGTTCGCCTGTTGCGGATGAGGCGGGGCAAGCGCTGTTTGTCGCGGGAGAGAGCGACGTCCTTTTCGTCCTCACACGCGATCCTCTCGCATGTGTCGGAGTTGACTATCTCGGACATGCTCATGGCTCTATCAGCTGTACCCCTGCGCGAGTGGGCCGCTATCTGATCGTGGCGGAGAACTTTGAACTGAGCGAGAGCCGATGGCGGATCTTCGTGATTGCCGAGGATGGCGTGAAACTATCTCCCGTTCAGGACGTTTCCGTGCTGGGATGGACCTGGGGAACTCCGGCCGCGTCGGGCTCGGTGGTCTGGGCGGCGGGGGATCGAGGCGGGGCTGTGGCCTATGCCGTGGGAGCTTATGGTGAAAAAACGCCGTTCCGTCCGATCGCCAAGATGAATCCCGACGCATTCCCAACAGGCCCCGCGTTTCCGTTGGCCCGCTCGGAACGCGAACTCTGGGTCGGGTCGGGACGATCCGGGCGCTATGAACTTGATCCCGAAGCAGGAAAGGTTACGGCGACGTGGACCCTTGCCGCCGCCGGACCCGCGGTGTTCCCTCCGCAAGTGGCCGGCAAGCTGCTCGTACTCTCCCAACAACACACCGAGGGCCCCGGGGTCGCACTTTGGGGAATCGAGCCGGAGAGCGGCGCAGTCAAGTGGCGAACGGTTCTGGGAGCCCGCTGGCCATCGCCTCCTTCCGTGAATGCCGGCGGCGACCAGCTTGTGGCGCTTGGGATTGACGGAAATCTGTTGAGCCTTTCGCAAGAGATGCTTGCCAAGGGCGGCTTCGTGACGGGTTTGTTTCCCAAGCCGGGCGGATTTCGCGTGCCGTCGTCGGCCCTCACGAGGTTGGAAGGAAACGGCTGGACTGCCGTGGTCCCCGCGCTCGGCGCCTCGACCCTTCTCGTTCGAGCCGCTGACGCATTGGAGTTTAAAGACGTCGGACTTCCTTGCCCGATGGGTGCGAAACCGATCGGCTGGGCGGGAGGAATCTTCGTGCCGGGGGAAGACGGTCGCGCGTATCTGATCGACGCCTTGACCGGAGAGTCTCGCGCCGAGCCTTACGTCCCACCATTTGACAAAGCAAGGCCATCTCGTTGGCGCGCTCCCGCCGCGATCGGATCTGACGCGATCGCGCTTGCGGATACTTCGGGTCGACTTCGTCGAATCAATTTCGTGACCGATCCCCGACCCCGCCTTATCGTCGCGGCGGAGACGGCCTTGGGAGCTGACCTGGCCGCCGACCCCGTGTCGACCAAATCGGCGGTCGTCGTGGTTACTTCCGACAACCGAGTGCGGGCTTTCGCCACGCGCGATCTCAGCGCCTTGGGCGCTTGGGCGCTCGAAGCACCACTCGCGTCGGCACCGGCGATTGCGGGCGGCCGCGTGTTCGTCGCCGATACCGCCGGGAATTTGCTCGCGATCGGTGAAGACGGCCAGCGGCTGTGGTCGACGAAGCTCACCGGCAAAGGAGACACCATCGCACTGATCGGC
>JAYVYS010000177.1:0-7028 GCA_043784005.1 Isosphaeraceae bacterium | reverse complement strand
ACAGTCGGGTTGGAGATCAACGGGGCGGCCGCCTGATACGCTCCGACGCCCGTGTTCTCAAACGTCTGCGAGGTCATCACAAAGCTGGAAGCCTTCGGGAAAAAGAGATTCTGAAAGGTCGGCTTCGGGCGAGGAGTGCCGCCGAGCCCGGTGATGGCGTTGATGATGAACGGGACGTGCGCGTCTTCGTCGGCCTGGATCTCGTGGAAATTTCTGGCGTTCCATCCGGGATACAAGGATGGGATGGTGTTTGGCGTTGACGCCTGACTCCGCGAGGAAGACAGGAGAACCAATGCCGGGACTGCCGCGATCGTTGTTGCGGCATCCCGTAGGAAGGAGCGTCGAGGGCCGGCGGCATTTCGCCCCGTTGCAGTCGCTCTCATTTTTGGATCCACTTGTGCGTCGAGGTCATGTGCGTCTTGATGAGATTCAAACGAAAGTTTTCTCATGTCGTCTCTTCTTGTTGGAAAGCTTGCGGATGATGGGTGAAACGGAACTCACAAGGGCGTGAAACCCGGCGGGATGCATCTCAACACTCAAGCCCCGCTATGCTTTGTGAGTGGATTTTGCTGTGCTTCGATAACGCGGAGATCACGATGTTGTTACAACAAAGTAATCTCCCGAAATCTGGTTCGGGTCCGCCCCCAGAAAACTGTCAAGTCCGCCACAACCTAGCAAATCTCTTGCCATCACAAGTCTCGCAGCCAGAAAAGTTAGCTCCAAACCCTGATTCTTCCATAAAGAGACGACGCTGTCGGCTTAGGCGAGCGGCAGGAATGGCTCTCTCCGGACACTATTTTATGAAGCGCGGGATCTCGCTCTCGCTTCCACAGACCTGGTGTGGGGTAAATCGGGATCAAGCAGCGCATTGCACGGTCAATGTCTTTGTGTTTGAGGTCGCATTTCAAACTCCGGCCGCCTGATTGATTATGTTATTTGCAAGTCGGATCTCGTCGCTCATTCCTTGGCCCTGAAGTTGCTTGGCCATTACGCTCAGATACGGGCCGCGCCCGAGGCGACTCGTTTTGAACAGCTCCAACCTGAGGCGAGGTTCTTGACCATGCTCAATAACGCGCAACCTTTTACACGGGCGATGGCACTGGCGGCTCTCACCGGACTTAAGCTCACCCTCGGCCCGGCCTTCTTCATGACGGCGAACCGGCGACCTGGAAGCCGGAACTGGGTTCTGGCGGCGATGGGAGAGATGGTTCTCGATAAGGTCGGGGGCATGCCCAGTCGTTCGAGTTTGCCCCTTTTGATTCCTCGGACCATTGCCGGAGCCTGGGTGGCTCATGAGAGCATGAAGGAAGATGGTGTCGCGGACTCTTGGGCCGCGCCGATGGGTGCTGTCGTGGCTGCGGGAGTTGCGACGATCGCCCCCATGATCCGAATCACCGGCTCCAGAGCCCTGAGTATTCCCGACATCCTCCTTGGCTTGGCCGAGGATTACATCGCCCTCAAGCTCGGTTCCGAGGCGATGAGCATGCCGATGAACAAAGTCGTCGATACGGCCAAAGAGACCATTGAGGAGTTCACCGAGATCTACATCCCAGCGATTAGCGAATTTCCCTCAAGGGTAGCGAGCCTCGTAGAATGAAGCATGAACACTCAACGATACCCCCAACAACGTCACTGACTCACAGTGAACTTTGCTCAAACCGCATATCACCGTCTACCCCGGCGGAAAACCCTCAAGAATGAAACTCGGGACGTCGTCGAGAGACCCGGCCCGGTCGGGCCTAATTGATGATGAATCGAAAAAGGCTCATGAGGGATTCCGGGGTGGTGGAGCGAATCCTCGAATTCGAAGGGCCGACCAGGGTGCCACGGGTTGTATTCAACCCGTGCTCCGGGCGCGGCTTACGACACACGGGTTGAGTACAACCCGTGGCACCCAAGTTTGTCTTTTCAACCACCACCCCGGAATCCCTCATGAGCCATTTTGATTTATGCACGATCTCAGCGCTGTTGGATGGCTAAAAAATTCCCGCTTCAAGGCTCAACCAAAACCTCCAACCGCGACGCCCGCTCTTTCGAACGATAGACGCACTGCGTCGCCTTCACGAAATCCTGCGGCTTCGCCTGATAAATATCCACAAACGTCTGCGGGTTCCGGTCGATCAACGGGAACCAGCTACTCTGGATTTGAACCATCATTTTGTGCCCCGGGCGGAACGTGTGGTAGATGTCAGGCAGGGTGAAGCCCACTTCCGTCGGCTCGCCGGGTTTGAACGGCTCGGGGCTATCGAAACCTTTGCGAAACTTCCCTCGCATAACATCGCCGCGGACAAGCTGCTGAAAGCCCCCCATATGGACGCCGGTCGGGTTCGGATTCGGGTCAGGAAGGTCGTCCGGGTAGACGTCGATCAGCTTGACCACCCAGTCCGAATCGGTACCGGTCGTCGTCACATGGAGCGTGACCTTGATCGGGCCCGCGACGGTGAGCTCAGTCTCCAACACCGGCGTCTTATATGTGAGCACATCAGCACGTCGCGATGCATGGCGGTTGTCACCCACCATGTATTCGATCACCATCGTGTTTTCGGTCCCACCTAGGAAAGGTACGGGGTGGGCGGGGTCACTATTGAAATCGTCAAACGCGTCCGAGACCGAGTCCGTTTTCGGTTCGAATCCCAGAGTCCCGTTCTCGCCGAGATAGACCGTCCTTGCCTCGGCGTTTTTTGGAGGCCAAGCGTCGAGTTTTCTCCAGCGGTTGGTCCCGGTTTGAAACACGTACGCTTCGGGAATATCACCGTTCTTGGGGCCTTTGCCTTTGAGGTGGTACTCAAAGAACGGAAACTCAATGCTCTCGCGATAAAACTCGCTGGTCTTAGCGTCAAACATGACGTGCCCGAGGCGATCGCCATCTCCTCGCGACCAGCCGCCGTGATTCCATGGTCCCATCACGAGCGTATTGTTCGCTCCGGGAGTGCTTTTCTCGATCGCTTTGTAACATTCAAGCGCGCCGAAGAGGTTTTCCGCGTCGTACCAACCCCCCACGGTCATCACGGCGGGCTTCACTTCCTTGAGGTGAGGCCGAAGATTCCGGGCGTTCCACCATGAGTCGTAGGTTCCGTGCGCCATGATCTCATTCCAGAAAGCAACATCTCCTTTGAAGATCTCTTTATCAATATTGGCGAGCGGCCCGACTTTGAGGAAATAGTCGTAACCATCGGGCGTGCCGAGATCAAACTTTTCTCCGTGCTTTTTCACCGGATCGGGCCGAGGGTGGCCGAATGCCGCCATGAAGTTGAAGCAATGGGTCAACAGAAACGCGCCGTTATGATGCCAGTCGTCGCCGATGAACCAATCGATCACCGGGGCCTGCGGTGAGGCCGCCTTGAGCGCGGGATGGGCGTCAATCAGGCCCGCGGCCGTGTAAAAACCGGGGTAAGAGATGCCGTACATCCCGACCTTGCCATTGTTCCCCTCGACATGCTTCAACAGCCATTCAATGGTGTCGAACGTGTCGGTACTCTCGTCGATGACCGACGACCCGTCTTTCTCCGGGCGCATGTTGACGTAAATACCTTCCGACATATAACGCCCACGCACGTCTTGATAGACAAAGATATAGTTGGAACGTCCAAACACGGGAGACGGACCAAGGTCGATCTTGGATTGATCGACTCCATAGGGCTTAACGCTATAAGGGGTTCGCGTGAATAGAATTGGGTGGGTTTGTGAGGTATCTTTGGGAACATACACGGCAGTGAATAGCCGCACGCCGTCGCGCATGGGGATGCGATATTCGTACTTTGTGAAGTGCGCCTTGACGTATTCGATCCCCTGGGCCGACGCCGACCCACCGGTAAGCGTCGCCACGATCGCGGCCAAGACCACAGCGCGGGTTTTCGAGAGCCCGGATTGACGCATCGCCGGGCGGGGTTCATGCCATCGCATCAATGGGATCGCTCCTTAGTACGACATCGCTAAATCGCGATTGACTTTTTCATCCAAGAACAGCGAATCTGTCCGCTTATCAGCAGGCTAGGGGGGACCGAGCATCGACGTGCAACAGCTTCGTCCTTTGAAGCCGAAGTTGAACAAGCTTCTTCGTAACTTCGACGATTGCTTCCGGCGCAAGGATACACGATCGCAACTGCCCGTGTACATCACCGGGCAGTCGTCGGATTTACCGCAAAAGAGCGTGAAGCCGATCGCCGTCAAAGCCGGAGTGGCCCCGCGGACTTTGCAGGAATTCCTCAGCCAGCATCAGTGGTATGAAGACCGGATGCGCGAGAAGCTCCAGACGATCATCCGCGACGAACACTTCGGCCCCACTACGTCGGGGATCGGATTCAGGATGGGATCGTCACACGTGCCACAAAACCGTCTTTACAAACGACGATAAGTTCTCCGGTTTTGCGTGAGGAGAATGCGGCCAGTGCGCGAGGGATCGCAATCGGGGTCTCTCGCCAGAAATTGAATCGGCCGCTCCCCGGCTTGAGCCAGAGGACGCGGAAACGCGTGACCCCGGCGATAAGGGTATCGCGGACGACTCCCGCTGCAAGGAAACCCTCCGGCACGTCCATGCCGCACGACCCGACCAGGTCGCCGTTTTGTACATACGCGCTTTGTAGAGAGCCGCCTTCACCAAGTCCCGCCACGATCACCAGGTTGTCGCCAAGCATGGCCCAGCTCAGTGGCAGCGATCGCAGCGAGCTTTGCGCGGGCAAGATTGGCCGCCATCGCAGGCCGACGGGCCGGATATGGTCGGGGTTCCGGGCACTGACCGGGGAGCGCAGCTCGCACCATTCGTCGCCGTCGTGCGCCAAGACCCGCAACGTGCCCCGGTCATCCGCATCCGATTCGAGCAAGATGGCGGTGGCGAACGGGTGTTCGGAGATCGTCGGTCGGAGGTGATTCCAGGTGTTAAGTGACCCTGCCCAGCGAAGTTCGAGCGAGTTTCCGTTCCAGAGGCCGACCTGGCTGTCTCCGTCGAAGAGCCCGTCCACGTTGGAGCTGGGCAGGATGTTCGTCAACCAGGGGTCGAAGACTTTGTTCATTCCCTGCCAGGGGCCGGAGGCATCGCCCTCGCCCGGCAAGATGCGATATGAGCCGTCGGGTTGTCGCAAAAACGAACGGAGAAACGCGCTGCCCGTCTCGCTGGCGTTCAGCACGACGACTCGTTCGCCGTCGGGGTCGGTGGCGATCGCGACCACGGGGACTGCTGTGGAACCGATGATGGACACGGCGACGACTTCCGATAGCTCCGGCCGGAACGCGAAAACATTTCCGTCTTCGAAGCCGAGGAACACGGTCCCCGACTCATAAGCGCCGGTCGTCGCGGTGACGATGCCCATCCCGACCCGAAATCGCCTGGCAGCGCGATCGACCGGACGCCTGTCGTCATCGTCAGCGGCGAGAGGAGTGACTGCGGGACGTCGAGAGGCGGCCGCGAGCGCGAACGCCGCGTCGCTCACGGCGGGAGCGGGCCAGGCCCCCGAACGTCCCATCAACGAAGGGATCAAGCCGATGGTGTTTTGGCCGGGGCGCGCGAGCCGTCTCATCTGAGCCGCGATCGCCAGCAACACGCGATCCCTCAAGCCCTCGCGTGATGCGGAAAGCGCGGGGCGGTCGGCCAGTTCGACCACCCCATTGTAGAACTGGCCGGCTACGGAGTCGTTTTCGAGCGATTCGAAATGGATGTCGGCCTCGTCAAGCAAAGGAGTCAGCCCGGCGATGTCTCCCTTTTCCGCGAGGACCTTGGCAGCTTCGAGAGCGCATCCGACAGCGTTGGGGCCGGGACGCCGCGACCAGCCGGCGGCGAAATAGGCGAGAGCCAGGTCGGGCCGCCCGGCCTTGTTCAGGAGCAAACGACCTGCGCCGAGGTGCCCCAGAGTTCCGGCGGTAAGACGGTCGGCGGCGGTCCGGTATTCCTCAAGCGCAGCGTCTTCCTCACCGATACGGCGGAGCAGGTCGCCTGCTTGTTCATGCTCGCCGACTTGCCGGTAGAGTTGGACAGCGCGGTCAAGCTCTCCGGCCGACTCGAACGCCCGCGCCGCGCCTCGGCGGTCGTCGAGCTTGGCAATCAACAAGACGGCTGCGTCGTGATGAAGTCCGCCGCGAAGCAACGCCTGCGCAGCGGCGCGGTAATCGCGCAAGAGCTTGCCGTAAATCGCGGCGGCGCGGCGATAATCGCCCTTTCGGATCGCCTCTTCGGCAGCCTTGCGATACTCCCTGACCAGTTCGGCCAGCACGTCGCCCTGGCCGACCCAGATCCCCGATGAGCCACCCCGAGTCGCGCCCGAAAGCATGTCGTTGAGGCCGTAACGGAAATCGCTTTCGGGGAGCCGATCGCCGGTGAAAGGAGTCGCGCCTCGAAGGTCGCCCGGCTCCCCCACGGGCAAGGCGCTTCGGAGAGCGCGGTCGATATGGCCATCGCGAAATTCTTTGAGAAGGTTCCGCAAGGCGGCCGTCTGACGGCCGAGCAAATCCTCGGTGAGCCTGGGGGCGAGCTTCGTGGCCTTTTCGATCCAGCCCGAGCCCAAGGCGGCGAGCTTGCTCGAATTCAACGCGTTGCCAAGCCACGCCATCCCCTTGCCCATGCCATAGGCCGCCTGTCCCAGCAGCTTCGAGGAAGGGCCCACCTCCTCGGGCCTGGGAGGTTCTTCGATGCCGATCGGATTCCCACCGTCATCGAACACGCTTTCGGGAGTCTCATCGGGAAGATCGACAACAATTTCCTCGATACGGGAGGCAAGCGCGGGAGGAACCGGCAGAGGAAACCACTCGCGCTTGGGCGCGCGTTTCACCTTCATGAGGGTCGTGGGGTCAACAGGGTGTTTGGGGTCGAAGGCCAGGACTCGGCCGGCCGGCAAAAACACGAGACCTCGGTCGCGTGCCAGTCCCTCGGCTTCGTCGTCCAGGAGGGCGGGCACAAGCAGGGCGTCGGCGGGAAGGTAGAGGTTTGTCGCCAGCGCGCGGAGCCGCATCGCGCCCGGGATCGGGGCTCGTGTCGGGGCGTCGAGCGTGACGAGGTATCCTCCCTCCACCTGAAACACGCGACCGAATGGATCAAGGCC
>JAYVYS010000176.1:0-2635 GCA_043784005.1 Isosphaeraceae bacterium | reverse complement strand
CGACGCTCGGGGTTTTGCGTTTTCAAAGCCCCGGGCACTCCCGTGTTCCCGAACCTTGGGTTAAGATGAGAGCCGCAGTGAACGCATCGCCACACATTCCGCAAGGACGCTCACCGATGGCCGATGAACCCAGCTTCGAAGACGCGCTGCGATGCCTCGAACAGGTCGTCGATGATCTCGAACGGGGCGAGCCAGAACTTTCCTCCGCGCTCAAAAAGTACGAACTCGGCGTGCGACTTCTTTCCCAGTGCCAGACGGTCCTCGAACAGGCGGAGCGCTCGGTCACCTTGCTCACCGGCGTCGACGCGGCCGGAAACCCGGTCGCAACGCCTTTCGACCCTGCCGCCACGCCTGTGGAACCGGACTCAAATCCCAAACCCACCAAGTCTCTTCGCAAACGTACGACGTCACCTCTGCCCAGTTCAAACGACCCATATATCCCATTTTGACGACTTCACCGTAAAATCCCTTGAATTCGGCCGAAAAACCGATGCTACCTGCCTACTTTACACCGCAAAGTTTTTTATCGTAGCTATGTGGACAAGCAGGATGCGATTGTCAACAATAGTCGCGTCCTGTTGACGGCTCCCGGAGAGGGACTTACGACGAATGTAGGGCCCCCCAAGGACGGTGTGTCCCGCTCCGAGGTCCGGGCTACCACGATTCAACCAATCGCCCATGACCACACCCACCTTGGCTGAGACTGAGCGGCTTTTTTTGTCGGAATACCTTCGACAGGCTCGCCGACAGGTGGACGAAGCGCTGGCCCATTTTCTTCCGGAAGAGTCAGATGACCCATCAGCTCATTGTCCCGCAAGGCTTGCCGCCGCCATGCGTTACAGCGTGATGGCGGGAGGAAAGCGGCTGCGGCCGGTTCTTTGCCTGATGGCGGCAGAAGCCTGCGGTGGTGATCCCGCGGCGGCGATTCCGGCAGCCTGCGCGGTTGAGATCGTTCACACGTATTCCTTGATCCACGATGACCTTCCGGCGATGGACGACGACGACCTCAGACGCGGCAGGCCAACTTGCCACAAGGCTTTTGACGAGGCGACGGCGGTGCTCGCCGGGGATGGCTTACTAACCTTTGCCTTTGAGCTGATCGCTCGCAAGGTCACGCCCGTCGAGGCGGCGGTTCAATGCGTGCTCGCACTAGCTGAGGCATCGGGTCCGACGGGGATGGTGGGGGGTCAGATGGCCGACCTCCAGGCGGAGAGCCGAACCGATGGCACTCACCAGGCTCTCGAAGCGATTCATCGACGAAAGACCGGGGCGCTTTTGAGAGCCTCGCTCAAGATGGGCGCGATCACCGCGGGAGCCTCTCGGGAGCAAATCCAGGATCTGGACGATTACGGGCACGCGGTGGGGCTTGCGTTTCAGATCGTCGACGACTTGCTGGATGTTCAGGGAGATGAAGTGAAGCTCGGCAAGCGGGTCGGCAAGGACCTGGGCCTGGGCAAGTGGACTTACCCCGGCTTTCTGGGAGTGGATGGAAGCCGGCTGCGGGCAAAGCAACTCGCCGACGAAGCGGTAGCCGCGATGGATTCGTTCGGCACGCGGGGCGACCGGCTTCGGGCGCTGGCCCTGGATCTTCTCGAAAGGGATCGCTGATGAGCAGCAAGATGTTGCCAAGGGTGAAGTCTCCGGCCGACCTCAAGGCGTTCTCCGACGAGGAGCTGGAACAGCTCGCGAGCGAGATGCGAGACGAGCTTATCCACGTCGTCGGCCTGCGCGCCGCACATTTCGCGAGCAACCTTGGCGTAGTGGAACTCTGTCTGGCGCTTCATCTTACGTTCGACTTTCGTGAGGATCGCCTGATCTGGGACACTGGCCATCAGATCTATCCTCACAAGCTCATCACGGGCCGCGCGAAGCAGTTGCCCATGATCCGGACCAAGGGAGGCCTGATGGGCTACCCCAACCCGGCCGAGAGCGAGTTTGACCTATTCATGACGGGCCACGCAGGCTGCGCCCCTTCGACCGCCCTGGGCCTGAAGGCCGGCGACGATCTGCTAGGACATCCCGAGCGCCATGCCGTCGCGGTGATCGGCGATGGTGCGTTTCCTTCGGGCATCGTTTTCGAGGCTTTGAACAACGCCGGGGGCCTGAACAAGAAGTTCCTGGTCATTCTCAATGATAACAAGATGTCGATCTGCCCGCGCGTCGGGGCGTTGGCGAACTATCTGGACAAGGTCCGGATGGCACCGACGTACAACGACTGGAACCGGCGGGTGCGCAAGCTCTTGCCGTCAATTCCCTTGGTCGGCGACCAGGCCGACCGCTGGCTCCAGCAGATGAAAGACGCCATCAAGGCGTCGGTCCACGGTGGGATGCTCTTCGAGGAGCTGGGCTTCACGTACATCGGTCCAATCGACGGCCACGACCTCAAGACCTTGCGCACTTATATCGAGAAGGTCAAGGGGATGGACGGCCCCGTGCTTCTTCACGTCTTGACCGACAAAGGCTATGGCTTTGAGCCCGCGGTGAAAGACCCGGTGAGGTTCCACGCCCCCGCGCCTTTCCATCAGGCCGAGAACGGGATCATCCCCCTTAAGATATCGTCGAGCAAGGCCTACACCGACGCAGTTTCCGTGGCACTTTTTGATGCGATGGCCAAGAACAGCAAAGTCGCGGTACT
>JAYVYS010000175.1:0-2474 GCA_043784005.1 Isosphaeraceae bacterium | reverse complement strand
GAGGGTGGGGTTGACGGATCGATCGTGCTCCGGTATCACTCCGTTCCGTGCCTGAGTACCGATCGAGCGGTCGCGTGGGAACCGGTATTCCTTGAGCACGACCCGGTTCCTTTTATCAAGTTGCTGCCGCCACTAGGCGAAGTGACGTTTGAGTTAAAGTTCCCGCCAAGGAAAGTGCGAGGACAGGGCCGTTAAGGGCGAAGCCGGTTAATTACCGATTTCTTGCCTCATCGAAACCTCCATGGAAGGAGTGCGAAGTGCCCGCAACCGCAGTCACTTCCGAAACCGGCCTCGACTTTGACCGCCATTACCGGCGCGCTGTCTGGATTACCGCGCTCGTCGCGGTGATTGTGGCGGGCGTGATTTATGCGGACAAGGCGGCCGACGACCGGAGCGCTTTCATCCGTTGGCGGCCGCAGGTGCTTCAATTCTGGCGTGGCGTGAACATCTACGAGAAGATGATGTTTCCCAACCCGCCGATCATGCCGATCACGCTCTATCCGCTGATGATGCTCCCTCCTCTCCAAGGGGCGCTGGCCTGGTATGCCCTGAAGGTCTGGCTGACGGCGGTCTCGGTCTGGCTCTGCTTCAAGATGGTGAGCTCTGATGATCGGGTCCTGTCGTCCTGGGTTCAAGGAGGCATCCTCCTGCTCAGCTCCCGGCCGATCCTGGGAGACCTGCACCATGGCAATAATAATCTACTCATCATGTTTTTGATATTAGCATGTCTTCAAGCGTGGCGACAGGGATACGATTTGCTGGCGGGCCTGATTCTGGCGCTTGCGATTTCCTACAAGGTCACGCCGGCGCTCTTCCTGCTTTATTTTGCATACAGGCGGTCCTGGCGGACGATCTGGGCGGCGGCGGCAGGAATGGCGCTTTTTCTGGTTATTGTGCCGAGCCTGGTGATCGGACCGGAGTTCAATTGGATCTGTTTGCAGACCTGGTGGAAGCGGATTCTCGGACCGTTCATTGAGGACGGGGTGATCAGCCAGCAGGAGATCAACCAGTCGATGGTTGGCGTGCTGACGCGGCTCTTGACGGATTCGCGGATGGGGAGCGGCCGGTACGACGTGCATCTTGACGTGAATCTTGCGTCCTGGCCGCCCGGGGTTGTGAGCCTGATTTTGAAGGGTCTCTCGGTGGGGTTGATGGGAATGCTGGCCTGGCTCTGCCGGACGAAGGTCGAGCGGCGCGACGATCCTCGGTTGCTGGGAGAATTTTCGCTTGTGGTTCTGACGATGCTGTTTGTGTCGGAGCGGAGCTGGAAGCATCATTATGTCACAATGCTTCTTCCTTACACATACTTGATGTATCGAGTCGGTTTGCAGTCGGTCGCCCCTCGGGTGCGCGCCACTCTCGCGGCGGCGCTCTTACTTTCCATGGTCTTGATGGCGACAACTTCGAGCGAGATGGGCGGACTATTCGCGGGGCGTCAGGGGCATAAGCTCGCGCAGGGCTACGGAATGTTTCTCTGGGCGGGCGTTGTGCTTTACGCGGCCACGGCGTGGCGGGTGTGGGCCGAACGTCGAGGATCAACGGAGTTCTTGGAGGGCGATGATGGGCCTTGTGTTTCGGCGGCGCCTCGGCACTTTCAGGTGGCCCGTGCGAACGCGGTTACTGTCTGAGCGGACTCTTTGTCGCGCATTCGCCAGGATGAGCGGGTGGGTGGACAAGGGGAAAACCTGTTGAGAGCTGTATTCGGTTGGGGATGAGATATTCGTGTTAGAGAGCGAATTCGTCGCGATCTGGCGCGAAACCAAGGAACCGGGAACCGGCCAAGGAGGGCCCATGAACCCGTCAAAACCATCGAAGCGCCGTCGGCGCGTTATGCAACTCGCGCCGGAAGCCCTGGAGACTCGCGCTCTCTTGACCGGGGGCGCGGGGAACTCGTTTGCGATCATCCCCGGGGCGATCACGACGGCGAACCAGCCGGCGGTGATCAAGTTCACGATCGACCCGACGCACTTCACAGTGCCTCACGGGAAGTTCACGCTTGGTATCGACATTGCAACGGACACCACAAACAGCCCCAAGCTCGGCGCGACGATTTTGGGTGTCCAATCGTCCAACGGCAAGGCTGTCCCGGGGACTTCGCACTCGGTGTATGACAAGGGCGTGATCAAGACTGGGTCGGTGACCGGGCCGATGACGACGGCGATCGTGACGACAATCAACACCGCCCCGAGGGGGCACACGGGTCCGGTCACGTTCAGCGTGATCGTCGCGGGAAACAAGGGGACCACGGGCAAGTTCCTGCTCGGATTCTACCTCCCCGGGGACGCAAACGGCGACGGTGTCGTCGACCAGACTGACCTGAAGCTGGTGAGGGCGGAGATGAATGCGAAGTCGAGCGCGACGGGCAGCAAGTACACGTTTGACGCCGACGCCAACCGCGACGGCAAGATCAACGCAGCCGACCTGATGTATGTCCGGAAAAACATGGGAGTCAAGACCACGATCAGTCCGTCGGT
>JAYVYS010000174.1:0-7537 GCA_043784005.1 Isosphaeraceae bacterium | reverse complement strand
GCGACGTCGAACCGTGATCGAGGGGGTCATGCAGGCCATTCGGAGCACCTTCACAAGGTGATCCATCACGCCGCCCACCTCCTTCCCGCGCAAGGGCCGATCACGGTCTTTATTCACCACAACACGCTCCACGCCTTTGAAGACCTCCCGTTCAGCGAGGCCGTCAAAAAGGGAGCAAACATCTTCGGGTGTCAGCCGTATCTGACTGAAGATCGTTATCGAGAGGCCCTCGCACGCGGTCGAATCCGGTTCGACACTCTCCAGGTCGTGCTTCAGCGCGATCTCGGGTCGACGGCGTTCGAACCGATCCCTTGCTTCGGCACGCGACAGGAACTCCGGCTCTCGATGCTGGAATACCCGCTTCGAACGGGACCGACCGAGGAATTGATCTGGTACGTCTCCGAAACCAATGCGCTCAAAAAGGTCCGGGCCGAGGCATCGTCGGCGATGCGTTCGAAACTGATCGCGGAAACCCATCGTTGGGTCTTACGCGACCTACGAAGTGGTTACGACCCAACGCTCAACGGCTCGGTACGCCGCACGAAAGCAACCAGGCCCGTTTCGGAAAGCCTCTCGGAATTGCTCGATCGGTTCGGCGAATCGACGATCGAAGACTGGACCGACGATGACTGGGAGGGGTTCGCGCTCCAGGCGCTCTGGCGTGTCTGTTGCGACGGTGTGCGGAATTTGCCTCCGTATACATCACCTCCCGAGCCCCCTCTTCGACACCGCGACCTCCTGTTGGAGGCGACGGGCGAAGATTCTGATGCGCCGGTTCATGACCTTTTGATCCGATTCTGCGCGGCGTTTCTGGACCAAGGGTTGGCGCACTGGGCCTTGCCGGGTCGTGAACGAGGTTTCTATCAAGCCTTTTGTTCGCTCTACCGGCAGCCGGGTCCGCCTCCCGAGCGTTGGATGCGCGGGCTCGGGATCGAGCTGGCGCGACTGCAAGACGAGCGCGTCGGACCAGTCGAATCGATCGAGGAATCGTTGCGGA
The DNA here is from genome assembly GCA_043784005.1 of Isosphaeraceae bacterium. Lineage (GTDB taxonomy): Bacteria > Planctomycetota > Planctomycetia > Isosphaerales > Isosphaeraceae > JAYUFP01. The sequence continues at coordinate 6,540 of JAYVYS010000174.1, read as the reverse complement.
TTCTCGGTGTTTCCGAGGTTGAGTGGGGCGAGTACATCTCATCGACGTTTCTGGCGCTTCGAGGTTGGGGGGGGATGATCCACCAACTGGAAATGCGTGGCGATCGCGCGGCGATGCCAGTGGCGGAAGGAAGCCTCGCCGAGTTCCTCGCGGTGCGATTGATTCTCGATCGGTTCTCTCTCGCCCACGCGGCCAAAGAGGTGCTCAATTACACCGGCCCTCTCTCCGAATTGCGGATCGCGGCTTGCGTGGGAGTTGGTTCACCTTGGCCGCCAAGTGTCGAGCAGCGGGCTTTCGTTGTCTTTCAGCTCGCTCAACTTCGTGCCCTATCCCCCGACAATTTTCATAAACTGACAGCGCCAGAATGGGAATTGCTAGTCTCGGAAATCGAACGGTTCTCCGCGCTCGAACGTCGCCGAATCTTTCACCTCGCCTACGAGCAAAGATTCACAACGCAGACCCTCGACGCGATCAGCTTGCACGCCAAGACTACGGCTGGGCGGCCGGCGACCCCACGGTTTCAGCTTGTCTGTTGCCTCGACGAACGTGAAGAGTCGTTTCGCCGACACCTTGAGGAACTCGCGCCTTCGGTAGAGACGTTCGGTGCCGCGGGATTTTACTCGATCGCAATGTACTACCGAGGTGCGGCCGACGCCAACTTCGTACCCCTCTGCCCTTTTGTGATCCGTCCCCAACATTGGGTAACCGAGGAAGTGGGCGATGCCTTTGGCGACAGCGATCGACGAAGGAAATTCAGCCGCCGCGCGCTAGGTACGGCATCTTATGGTTTTCATGTCGGCACTCGATCCTTCGCCCTTGGTGCCTTGTTGACTGGGGCTGTCGGGGTGCTGGCGTCGGTGCCGCTCGTGGCTCGGATCTTATTCCCGAGGCTGACAGCGCAGACGCGATCGTTGTTCGGTCGAATCGTGCAAACGCCACCTGCCACTCGACTTCACCTTGAGCGATTGGAAGAGCCCGCGGGCCAGGTCGGTGGACATATCGGATTCAGCGTCGATGAGATGACCGCTCTTGGCGAGCGGTTGCTTAGGGATATGGGCCTGACTTCCGGATTCTCGCGGCTTCTGATCCTGCTCGGTCACGGCTCCAACAGCCTCAATAACCCGCACGACTCCGCGCACAACTGTGGTGCCTGCGGCGGAGGAGAGGGCGGACCGAATGCCCGTGCCATGGCCCAGATCCTTAACGACAAGCGGGTGCGTGAGGGGCTCGACGCCCGAGGTTTGCACATTCCGGGAGACACCCTTGTCGTCGGCGGATATCATAATACTTGCAACGAAACGGTCACTTTCCATGACCTCGACCGGATTCCTGGTTCGCATCTGGCGGATTTCGAGAGCGCGCGGCGAGCGATCGAAATCGTTTGCTCACGCAACGCCCATGAGCGTTGCCGAAGGTTCATGTCCGCGCCGTTGACGTTGTCCTACAGTGGCGCGCGGGAGCATGTCGAAGAGCGTTCGGAGGATCTCGCGCAAACGCGCCCCGAATTCGGACATGCGACCAACGCGATCACGATCGTCGGCCGACGAGAGTGGTCTCGGGGTCTTTTCCTCGACCGTCGGGCGTTCCTCACGTCGTACGACCCGACGCTGGATGATGAGAACGTGAGCATTTTGACCCGTATCTTACAGGCCGTGTTCCCTGTTTGCGCTGGGATCAGCCTTGAATATTACTTCTCGCATGTCGACAACACGGGCTTCGGTTGCGGAACGAAACTTCCGCACAACATCGCCGCGCTCCTTGGTGTGATGGATGGTGCCGCCAGCGACCTGCGGACGGGGCTCCCTTGGCAGATGGTTGAGATCCACGAGCCGATGCGATCTCTCTTCGTGATCGAGACCACTCCCGAAAAAATGACCGGCATCATGGACAAAAACGCGGGAATCGGTCGTCTTTGCCGGAACGGATGGATTCAGCTCGCCCTGATCGATCCCATCACAAAGGACGTTTCACAGTATCGCGACGGCACCTTCGAGCGCTACCGGCCCCAATCCGATTTCATACCCAAGGCAGCTTCGTCAGTCGATTGGTATCGCGGCTGGCGCGACCATTTGGAGTTCGCGGAAATTGAAAGCTGAGACCGTGTTCGCGCGTCCGCGAAACTAAGGCGTTTCGCCAAATCGAAAATCGTGAAGGATCTCGAAGGGATCACATGCCCGAAACGCCAGTCTTTCTTACCGTCTTGGGCATGATTGTCCTAGCCTGCCCAGTCCTGATGACGATTATCCTCGGAGTTCCTTCACTCCTGGGTCTGAAACTTCGAGAAGAGCGCGCCACCGCACTCGTCTTCATGACAACCGTCGTCGGTCTGCTCGCGTCGCTCGCGATTCTCGGGTCGATGCTGATCAAGGATTTACAGTACGTTCCGATCGAGCTGGGGAACTGGGTGGTGATCGAAGGACCGGAAAATCACAACCTTTATCACTTTTCAGTCAAGCTGGTCTTCGACCGCCTCTCCGTTCCCTTCGTGATCTTGTCGTTCGTGCTGTCGGGGACGGTCGGGGCATTCGCCAGCAAGTATATGCATCAGGAACGGGGATTTAATCGATTCTTCACGCTCTATGCGATCTTCGTGCTGGGCATGGTCGTCACCTCGTTGGCGGGTACGATCGAGACGTTGTTCACGGGCTGGGAACTTGTGGGCCTCTCGTCCGCATTGCTCGTCGCTTTCTTTCAAGACCGGCCCGCTCCCGCTCGAAATGCGTTGTGGGTCTGGGTGATCTACCGTTTTTCGGATGCCGCGCTCATTCTCGCGGCGGTGGCGATGCACCATCTTCGGGGCGAGGGAGACTTCGCCAAGATGCTCGGGACCGGCTTTTGGCCCGAAGAGTATTCTTCGATCGAACCGCGGCAGGCCCTCGTCGTGGGTTTTCTGCTGCTCTTCGCTGCGATGGGAAAGTCGGCCCTCGTGCCGTTTTCCGGATGGCTACCGCGAGCGATGGAGGGGCCGACTCCATCGAGCGCCGTGTTTTACGGCGCTTTGTCGGTGCACCTCGGGGCCTTCCTGCTCTTGCGGGTAAGCCCGTTGATCGACCGATCCCCCACCTTGTCCGCGGCGATTGTGATCGTGGGTTCGCTCACGGCCCTGTTTGCGTATCTCGCGGGAAGCGTGCAGACGGACATTAAATCCGCGCTCTGCTTCGCGTCGTTATCCCAGGTGGGGATCATCGTGACGGAGATCGGGTTCGGACTCCGTTACATCGCGTTGATTCACATCCTGGGACACGCGACGTTGCGAACGCTCCAATTCGTGCGGGCACCCACGTTATTGCACGACTACCACACGCTTGAAAACGCGATAGGCAAGCATCTTCCCCACGCCGGCGCCCCAATGGGAAGACTTGGCCCGCGACGCCAGGCCGTCTGGCTCTATCGGTTCGCCATGGAGCGTGGTTATCTCGATTCGGCCTTGAAGGCGTACATCGTGGGGCCCTTTCTGCGGTTTTTTCGACACTGTGACGCCCTAGAAAGGCGTTGGACCGACTACCTTGCAGGTGGGGTCTCGCGAGAGTCGGACCAGGTCAAGCCGCACTTCGGAACGATTGAAGAGCTTACATGAATCCCCTTACACTTCCGTGGCTCGAATTCGCGATTCTCACGGCGATCATCGGCTCGCCCATTGTGAGCCGATTGAAGAATCCCGAGCGCGCCTATCGCGGCGGCCTGGCGTTCACGGCCATCGCGTTCGCCTGCGCGACGCTGGCTTGGCTGGCGTTTTACCTGGATGCCAACCCCGCCGAGATCCGCCGTCTGAGCTTTCAGCCAGCGGTTTTCGGTAGTATCGTCTTTACCCTCGACGAACTCAGTGCTCCCCTCGTACCCGCCGTCGCACTCGTCCATTTTCTCACGGCGCTGGCGACTTCACGCACCCAAATGCGACGCTTCTCCGGGTCTTGGTCGCTGGCGGCTGAGGCGATAAGTCTGGCGACGTTCAGCACAAAAGGCTCATGGCTTCTCGTGGCACTGCTTGCCATCTCGACGATCCCGCCCTATGTCGAGTTGATGAATCGAGACCGGCCGCGTCGCGTTTACGTCTGGCACATGGCCCTCTTCGTAGGCCTACTCGTGATCGGGTATGCTGCCGTATGTTATTCCGCCACGCCGACGACCCCCGCGCGGTGGTGGGCCACGGTCCCGTTGTTGCTCGCGATCCTGGTCCGATGTGGAACGGTCCCCGCGCACTGCTGGCTGACCGACTGGTTTGAACATGCGTCATATGGGATTGCGTTGCTGTTCGTCGCCCCTCTAAGTGGTGTTTACGCCGCGGTCCGACTTGTCTTGCCGATCGGGCCGGACTGGGTGCTTCAAAGTATCGGCTGGCTCTCGATGTTCACGGCCGTTTATGCCGCCGGCATGGCGACTATCCAGCGCGAGGAACGACGTTTCTTCGCCCACCTCTTCCTGAGCCATTCGTCTCTCGTGCTTGTCGGCCTGGAGTTGCATACCGAGCTTTCACTCACGGGATCGCTGGCGTTGTGGTTCTCCGTGATCCTCTCCCTGAGCGGATTCGGGCTGGTCCTACGTGCCCTTGAGGCTCGATTTGGCCGGCGCTCGCTCGCCGACTTTCACGGCCTTTACGAGCATTCGCCTTCGCTGGCCATTTGTTTCATGCTCACCGGCCTGGCAAGCGTCGGTTTCCCCGGAACCCTCGGGTTCATATCGACCGAGGTTCTCGTCGATAGTTGCGTGGAAGCAAATCCGTTCGCGGGAGTCGCCGTGGTGACGGCGGCGGCCCTGAACGGCATCGCGGTCGTACGTGCTTACTTCATGCTCTTCACCGGCGCGCGACACGTCTCAACGGTCTCGCTAGGAATTGGTCAGCGTGAACGAGTCGCGGTCCTTACCGTCACCGCCCTGATTCTGGGCGGCGGACTCTTCCCTCAGCCGGGGGTGGCCACAAGGTTTCGCGCCGCGGAAGAAATCGTGAAGGAGCGTCGCGAACGCTTCCCGGACGAGCATATGGAGACCGAAGCAGCGGGTCAGGCTCCGTTAACACAAAAGCCGTCGACCAAACACTAAGAAAATGATCGGAATTAACCTCCCGAATTCGGGAAGTTGATTTCAGCCCATACATTGGTTGGTGCGAATTGGGAAAGAAAAGCGCGACCCATCATCATCGCATTCGCGTTGGATCGTGATGCGCATGCCCTCTCAAAAAGTGCCTTGTGAAGGAGAACTTCGTTTTGGCCCGTCGTCCACCCACAAAACGCAGAGAACCTCAGCCTCGATCCGAGTCAAACGTCGCAACGGCTTCGCACGCTCTCGCTCCATTCTGGACCCACGTGCGTCTCATTCTCGCCGTCGTGGCGATGCTTTCGATCCACACGACCCTCGCCGTGCGAAGTCTGTTGACGGAAAACCCGACGGTCGATGAAGTGATCCACCTTCCCGCAGGTATCACGTACTGGCAGACCGGCAAGTTCCGGATGTATCACCATAACCCGCCGCTTGTGAAATTGCTCGCGGCCCTCCCGGTTCTCTCCTGGCATCCGGTGATCGACTACAGCCGTTCCTGGTGGACGAGCGAGCCACCCAACAAAGCGGAATTCGCCCACGAGTTCATGGCGAACAACGCGGCAGCTTATTTCGAACTCTTTTCACGTGCTCGATTGCTGATGCCGTTATTTTCGATCATTGGCGGGCTCGTCGTATTCTTCTGGTCGAAATCGCTCTACGGGGGTGGGGGTGGCGTGCTCAGCCTGGCCGTCTGGGTGCTCTGCCCGAACGTGCTGGCTCACGCACGGCTTATCACCACCGACCTGGGTGCTACAAGCTTGGGCATTCTCGCGACTTTTGTCTTCTGGAATTATCTGAAAAAACCCTCTTGGAAGCTCGCGGGCCTTGCGGGCATCACACTCGGATTGGCACAACTCTCGAAGTTCAGCCTGATTGTTCTGTACGGCTTCTGGCCATTTCTGGCGGTTGTTCGCGCCGCGACGGATGCGGAATTCCGAGCAAAGTGGCTCAAAATCGTGGCTCACGCCGGTTGTGTCGTCGGGTTAAGTCTCCTCGTCATCGACGCGGGTTACGCCTTCGAGGGTGTGGGGATTTCACTTGGTGATTACGAATTCTCCTGCCAGACGCTCACGAAGCCCGTTCCTCCGGGGATGAGAAGGCCGCAGAGCCCCGACGCGCTACTCAACGGTGCCTGGCATTTCCGGGTGAACCGCTTTCGCGATACCGTTCTGAGCAAGCTCCCCGTCCCTTTGCCCAAACACTACATGCTCGGCTTCGACGATCAGAAACTCGAAGCCGAGGGTATCCCCAACAAGTTCTTCGATTTCGACCTGACCGGCTCAAAGGGAGACCAGGTACAAGGTTACCCGGTGTATCTCAACGGTGAGCTTCGCCAACAGAGCTGGTGGTATTATTATCTCCTCACGCTTGCCTACAAGGTCCCCGAAGGAACCTTGATTCTCGTCGTTACGTCTTTTCTGGTGATGGTGGTCTCGAAACGGACGAGAGCCGGAGGTTTCGATGAGTTCGCCGTTCTCTTTGTTCCGTCGTTCGTCCTCTTCGTCA
>JAYVYS010000173.1:0-2596 GCA_043784005.1 Isosphaeraceae bacterium | reverse complement strand
CCCGATGCCGGGGACGAGCGTCACGAGAACGACCCTGCCGTGCTCGTGGACGAACTGGAAAGCCTGCTGAGGCAAGCGGTCGAGCGACGATTACGGGGTGACGTTCCGGTCGTCAGCTATATCAGCGGCGGCCTCGATTCGACGGTCGTATTGGGGATGAGCAGTCGACAACGGGGCCATGCCGTGCCGTCGTTCACGATCGGCTTTGACAAGGCGGGGCCGGACGAGCGTGCTTCGGCGACCGAGGCGGCTCAGGTGCTCGGCTCGAAGTTGACGACCGTGACGTTGAATCGTGGGGATCTGGCCAACGCCTTTCCCGAGCTGATCGAGGCGGCGGAGGGGCCGGTGCTCGACACCTCGTGCGCCGCTTTGATGAAGCTGGCGGCGGCCGTGCATGGGCAGGGGTATAAGGTCGCGCTCACGGGAGAAGGAGCCGACGAAGCGCTCGCGGGGTACGTCTGGTACAAGACGCAAAAAATCCGCAATGCCGTGGGAAGTAGGCTCGGTCCCTTCTTGCCAAACCTTACCCGCAGGTTTCTTTTGGCGGCGATCGGCGGCGGAAAAACCCCTGCCATACCTTTGCAAGCGATCGGCGGCGTCCGCCCCGCTCAGCAAGATATGTACGAACTGATCAGCAGGGCAAGGGGCACGCTCTACCATCCGGGCATGTGGGATCGGCTCTCTGGTAACAACCCGTTTGACGACCTGAACGTGTCCAACCCACGAATCGCGCGTTGGCATCCGTTGAATCAATCGCTCTACGTCGGTTACAAGGTGATGCTTGCCGGATTATTGATGATCTCGAAAGGGGATCGGATCGCGATGCATTCGTCGGTCGAGACGCGTTATCCATTTCTTGATGACGACGTGATCAAATTTTGCGCTTCGATCGACCCGGATTACAAGCTGAGAGGGATGAAAGAGAAGTGGCTCTTACGCAGAGTCGCCGAAAGAACGCTGCCGAAACAGATTGCGAATCGTCCCAAGACGATGTTTCGCGCGAGCCTCTCCGGGACATTTCTGGGACCGCATCGCCCAGGTTGGGTGGACCAGTTGCTTAGCCCCGAGTCGTTGGCAAAGACAGGTTACTTTGATTCCAAGGCGGTAGCGCGCGAGCGCTGGATTCAGACGCATTTCCCGAGGATCACGGCACGGCGGTTTGTCTTCGATGTCGGACTGACATGCGTGGTTTCGACCCAGCTCTGGCATCATATTTATTGCGGAGGCGGTTTGTGTGATTTGCCGGAGTGGAAACCGCCGGCTCATAATGTGAGCCCTTCATTGTAGCCTGGGTCGAGTCTTCAAACCTCGCCATTTTCCAATTCGTGTTTGGCATCGAAGACTTGCCTCACTCTACGAAACCATCGCTGAAATCATCAGTGCATAAATCTCCGTGATACTCATTTCCTCAGCGGGTGCGGGTCCATCTCCGATGAAAATCGGGCGATTTTCTGCATTGATCGCGTGGAGCCCATGACTGCCGCGAACGAGCGTCGGGTCGAGGGGGATCACGTCGAAGAGGGTTCGGAAGCCCAGTTGTTTTTGGATCAATCGCCTCATCGCCCTGCCTTGCGGCCAGAACAATTTCGGGTCGAAAAACAGCTCGCACGGATCGTAGCCCGGCTTGCGGTGGATGTCGACGGTACGGGCGTAGTCGGGTGCGTTTCGATCGTCGAGCCAGAACGGATAGGCGAACCACGCATCAGGCTCGGCAAGGGCGATCAATTCGCCGGATCGCGGGTGATCGAGCCCGATCTCGCGACGTTCCTCATCCACATACACGCGAGCGATACCGGGTTCATCGGCCAGTCTCTCGGCCAATCGGCGGCGATCCGCGGGGTCGGACACATAAACATGAGCAAGCTGATGATCGCAAACGGCGAAGGCGCGGCTGTTGAAGGTGTCGAAGATCTCTCCGAACGGCCCGTGGCGAACGTTGAGAAGCCCTTCGCGACGGAGGACGCGGTTGATGAGGACAGGCCGATTTACATCACAATGGCTATACTCGTTGACGATCCAGACGCGCGCACCAGCGGCGTCGGCGGCATCGAGAATCGGGCCCGTGGCGGCATCAAGCTCGCCGACGAGCCTGGGCATGTCACATTGGGAGGGCCCGAGGCGTTGCGGCTCGTAATCAAGGTGAGGGAGGTAAACGAGGGTCAAATCGGGGCGCTCATCATTGAGGATCTCGATGGCACAGCGGGCGATCCACTCGGTGCAAGGAAGCCCCGCGCCGGGTCCCCAAAATGTCCGAAAAGGGAAAGGCCCGAGTTTCAGTTCGAGCTTCTTAGTCAACCCTTCGGGTGTTCCCGAGATGCCGAAAGCCTTGTTGCCATCGGCCGCGTAGTAGGGTTTGGGGGTGACGCTCAGATCAACGGCAGCCCCCTGGTTGAACCACCAGAAGAGCTTGGCCGACTTGAAAGGCCGGCCGCGTTCTTTCGCTATCCGACGTGCCGCGGCGTAGATCGGCTCGGCCTGCAAGAGGCTGTTGGACTGTTGCCAGAAGCGGACCTCGCCGGTGTCGCGGAAGAACCAGCCGTTGCCGACGATGCCGTGCTCACCGGGCAGCTTTCCCGTCAAGATACTGGCCTGCGCC
>JAYVYS010000172.1:0-2782 GCA_043784005.1 Isosphaeraceae bacterium | reverse complement strand
GCCTGGGTGGTGCAGCCTGGTGTATCGTCCTTGGGATAGAAATAGAGAACAACCGGCTGCCCATGAAAATGTGAGAGCGTGACCTCCTGACCTGTCTGATCGGGAAGGGTAAAATCTGGCGCGGGCTGACCGACTTCAACCATGGCTAAACCTCTAAATATGAGACGTTTTCAGAGCATTCCAATAGATTAAGCGGAACCTGTTCTAGTCATCCATACCCCCTTCGGAAAGCCGCCCGAAGCGATTCGAGGAAACGAGGTCAGCCGTGGGGCGTTGGGAAACATTCGACCACACCGCCGATGTTGGCATGATCGTGACCGGGGTCGACCTCAACGACTTGTTCCGGACGGCCGCTGAGGCCCTCTTCGACTACATCGTCATGAATCGCAAGGATGTTCGTTCGACGATGCATGAGACGGTCACCCTCACCTCCGAAGACACGGGCGACCTTCTCATCACCTGGCTCAATGAACTGATCTTCCTGAGCGAGACGAAACACCTGCTCTACGCGGAGTTTGTGGTCAACGTCTCTGGAGACGGTCGATCGCTTGTCGCCACGATCGGCGGCGAGCCGGTTGATAGGGAGCGTCACGAACTCGATCACGAGGTCAAGGCCGTCACGCGGCATGGCGTCGAGATTCAGGACCTCGAAAAAGATGGCTGGGTCGCCGAGTTCATTCTCGATATCTGAATGCATAATATGAGGAAAAGCGTTCAGGGAAGGCAAGTTGAAACTCGCTTCGATTCAGAAGCTCCACTTCGACTTGACCGATGGGGGCTCGCTGGTTACATTCCGGCCCGTTTCGTCGGCTTGTCCCACCGGAAGGGTGCCGCGGAAGCGATCCTCGATCACGGCTCGGTCGTTTGAGAGAGTCGGCTTCGCGATGTCCGATCGAGTTGACACCGGACAGCTCGTCGAATGACTGGATTTGGGCCTGGCATGTTGGGGGGGAGAGCGAGAGATCGTTTCAAGACGTTCTCCCGATCCTCTCAGTGAGACTGGCGGCATGATGTCGTCGGGTCGGGTCCAATTCCGTTGGGATGCGAAAGGAGTGATCCCATGTCGAGACCGGCTAACGCGGTGTTCGTGTTCTGTTTGGGGGCGATCGCGGCCCTGAACCCCCCGGCTTCGCGAGCGGCGGCGATCTCGTCGACCCAGACCGCCGTCTTGCCGCCAACGTCGACAAACTTCACTGCGGGAAGCGCGAACGTCTCCCCGCTCGTGCTGAACAAGTTTGACACACAAAATGGGTCGCTCGTGTTGGACTCGGTCGACCTGTCGTTTCATGCGAAGGTCACGAATCAGTTCAGCATGACCTTCCCCACGAACGGCCCTTCCACCATCACGACCTCGGTGGCCACGGGTGACGCTGGCACTCCCGGGCCGACGATCACGATGTTTCAACCGGACGGTCTTCACCCGCTCCTGACCGTCAAGGCGGCGAACGACCCCGCGTTTCTGACACGGGCCGTCTCGTTCAAACCCACTTCGGGGAGCTCGAACGTTTTCAGCTCAACGCTCGATTCCAAGAGCCCCAATTACATCGCCCCCGCTACGACCGAGGCTTCAAACGCGCTCCATCTGACCTCGCCGTCGGATCTCGCCTTGTTCACGGGCAAAGGGTTCGTCGGGCTGCCCGTATCGGCTCAGGCGTTCTCAAGCTTCGTGTCAAGCTCGGGGAACGGCTTTGGCAAGGTCACCACCTCCGGCTCAGCCGATGTGACGGTGTCCTACCAGTGGCACGCTCAGACGCCCGCGCCCCAGGTCACCACGCCCGAGCCGGCTTCGGTCGTGCTCTGGGGAATCGTAGGGGCTGGACTCGCGGCAGGACTGAGGGCGCGCCGCAAGCGCGCTTGATTTCGTGATCCAATTTCGCGGATAACAATCGGATTTCGTGCCGGCGGCCTGCGACTTTCTCGCGGCCGGCCGGCCGATCTCATTTCCGGTACGGGTCCGCGTCCCCATAGGAGATCGGGTCCGTCAAGCCAAGGCGAGCGAATGCCGCCAAACGCAGAACACATGAGTCGCAACGACCGCAAGAACGTCCGTCCGGCGTCGGGTCGTAGCAACTGTGGGTGTTCCTGTAATCCACGCCGAGTTCAAGACCTCGGGCGATAATCTGCTCTTTACTCATCAGAATCAAAGGCGCGTGAATGCGGAACCGGCCCGATCCCTCCACGCCCGCCTTCGTCGCGAGATTGGCAAGGGTTTCAAAGGCCTTGAGATACTCGGGACGACAATCCGGATACCCCGAATAATCCACGCAGTTCACACCGACGAAGATATCAAACGCGCCCAATGACTCCGCCCAGGCCAGCGCGAGCGACAGAAACACCGTGTTTCGCGCGGGGACATAAGTCACGGGAATCCCCTCGCTCATCGACGATTCGTCACGATCCTTGGGCACGACGATGTCGTCGGTAAGGGCACTGCCACCGAAAGCGCGCAGGTCGATCGTTTGCTCGACATGCCGTACGACCCCCATCACGATCGCGACTTTCCTCGCCGCGTCACGTTCGATGAGATGCCTTTGCCCATAGAGGACTGTCAGCGCAAAAATCTCAAAACCAGATGCCTTCGCCTCTGCCAATACGGTGGCCGAATCAAGACCCCCGCTCAAGAGCACGACCGCTTTCGCTTGCGTGTTCATCCGCACGAACCCTCACGGCCACGCCTCGATTTTTTCCCCATGTCGAAATCCATCCTCTGAAAATACAAGGTCGGGCCGCAAGAGCACATGGGCTCCATCAGAACGGAAGCGAGCAAGCTGAACACTTCGGA
>JAYVYS010000171.1:0-9081 GCA_043784005.1 Isosphaeraceae bacterium | reverse complement strand
GACCATCGCACTCTTCGACGGGAAGACCCTCGATGGCTGGAAGCGCGTCAACGGCAGCGCGACCTATCACGTCGAAGACGAGTGCATCGTCGGCGTCGTCGATCCGGCGTCGAAGCAGAATACGTTCCTTCGCACCGAGAAAAGCTATCGGAACTTTCGCCTCGAACTCGACGCCAAGCTCGATATCGCCGGCAACTCGGGCATGCAGTTCCGCAGCCATCAGAAACCCGGTGAAAATGGTCGCGTCTTTGGCTATCAATGCGAAATCGATCCGCTCCCCAGAGCATGGACCGCGGGGATCTACGACGAAGCCCGGCGCGGCTGGCTGTTTAACCTTGAGAACCATCCCGAGGCTCGCAAGGCGTTGAAGCTGACCGAGTGGAACCACTTCGTGATCGAGGCGATCGGTCCGCACATCAAAACCACGCTTAACGGCATCCCCTGCGCGGACCTGCTGGACGCGGCCGACGACGAGGGGTTTATCGCTCTTCAAGTTCACGCCGGTAAGGCCGGACAAATTCGCTGGAAGAATATCCTGCTCACCGAATACCCCGATAGCGCGTGGCAATCGCTTACGGACGGCAAGACCCTCGCGGGCTGGACCCCCTCGGGCGGCGGCAAATGGACAATGGCCGACGGCATGATCGAAGGAAAAAGCAGCACGACGGAAACGAAGCATGGCCACCTCTTTACCGATGCCATGTTCGCAGACTTCGCGGTTCGCCTCAAATTCCAGGCGAATCATGGCGACAGCGGCCTCTACATCCGCGCTGAGGAGGGGGGGAAATCGGGGGTGCGAGGCTTGCAGGCCAACATTGATCCGGAAAAGGATTGCGGCGGACTATATGAGATCGACGGCCGTGGTTGGCTCGCCCGACCCAAGCCCGAAGACCTCAAGAAATGGCTCAAGCCGCATGCTTGGAATGAGCTGGCCGTGATCGCGATCGGCGGACGCGTGGTGGTGACTCTCAACGGTTACAAGACCGCCGAGATCGCCGACGCTGGTGGGAAGCCCGGCGGTCGACTCGCCCTTCAGGTCCATGCGGGACAAGATGTCGATGTCAGGTTCAAGGAAATGGAAGTGTTGAAACTCGACGGTCTTTCCCCGAATCGCTAACGACTTCGCGAACAAGGAGCCTCGAATATGGCTGGTAGAATCACACTCGACCGCCGCCAATTTCTCACGACGGCCGCCGCGACCCTGGCAATCCCGACGATCTTGCCCCGCTCGGTTTTTGGAGCCAATGACAAGGTCATCACGGGCCACATCGGCGTCAAGAACCAGGGGACTTCGAACCTCAACGCCTTTCAAAAGCTGTCCGAACGCGCCGCGATTTGCGATGTCGATAAGGACGTGCTGGCGACGGCCGCGAAACGTGTCGCGGCGACGGGAACACATGAGCCGGAGACGTTTCACGACTATCGCAGGCTCCTTGAACGCAAGGACATTGACGCGATCGTCGTCACCACTCCCGACCACTGGCATGCCTTGATGACGATCCACGCTTGCCAGGCCGGTAAGGACGTCTACTGCGAAAAGCCCCTTTCGCTGACCATCTCGGAAGGGCGAAAGATGGTCGACGCGGCCCGCAAATTTGACCGTGTGGTGCAGACTGGCAGCCAGCAACGGTCGGATGCCCGGTTTCGCCTCGCGTGTGAGCTTGTGCGCTCGGGTAAGGTCGGCAAGCTCAAGACGGTGCTCGTTGGCATTCCGGCGGTGAATTGGGCAGGCCCGCCGGTTCCGGATTCGGACCCGCCGGCCGTTCTCGACTATGATTTGTGGCTCGGCGCCGCCCCCAAGAAGCCTTACAACGCGAAGCACGTCCATTACAATTTCCGGTTCTACTGGGATTATTCGGGCGGCCAGATGACCAACTTCGGCGCTCACCATCTCGACATCGCCCAGTGGGCGCTTGGCATGGATGAGTCCGGCCCCATTTCGACCGAAGGGACCGCCACGTTCCACCCCGAGCACTGGTACGAGGTTCCCATGGCCAGTCATGTCACGCATACCTATGCGAATGGAGTGACCGTCGTCGTCGGTCAGGCGGAGAAGAACATCCCGGGCGGGTGTACCTTCATCGGCAGCGAGGGAACGATCTTCGTCGATCGATCAAAGATCACCAGCAGTCCTGGAGAGATCGTCAAGGAGCCGCTTTCCGCGTCGGATGTTCATCTCTATGAAAGCGTGAATCACCACAAAAATTTTCTCGATTGCGTGAAGTCTCGAAAACGGCCGATTTGCGACGTCGAGATCGGACACCGCAGCGCGACGGTCTGCCACCTTGGCAATATCGCCGCCCGGCTCGGCCGCAAGGTCAACTGGGATCCGACCGACGAGAAGATCACGGGAGACTCCGAGGCATCGCAGATGCTCTCACGGGTTTATCGGTCTCCGTGGACGATTTGACGGATTTATCTTGTCGCTGAGGATCGACTCACGGCCCAAGCTGATGGACCGTGTTGTCGATCTTGCCCGAAACAGGCTCGCCTCCCGATCCTTTGATCGTATAAGCAATCTCCATGCACCAGGTCGGCTGCATGTCGGCGATTTCCAGGAAGACCGTCCGCCCGTCGTCCGAGAGGGTGGCGGCGGTGATGGCCGAAGTTTGCGTGTTGAGATGCCGCGAGCCATATCGCTCTGAGCGTTTCAACGACCAGGTCGCAACCGAATAATTTGATGGGTCGGTCGCCGTGGATCGGTCGAGCGGTGCGCTGAACGTGATGGACATCCCCTTGTTTTTCGCGTGCAGGCCGAGTGGTACGTGGACCGGCTTGCCAGTGGCGCGAAGGCGATAGAACCCGCCGGCTTGCTCTTTATTGCCCGCCCAGGAGAACATCCCGCAGAGATAGAGTTGCCCGTTGCTCGGGTGGAAACGCCCGCGCATCACACCGGTGGGGAAATCCGCGTCCGGCAGCTCGCACATGCCTCCCTGGGCCTGACCGTTCACTGTCTCATAGGGAATGATAAACACCTTTCCCATGCCGTACGAGAGGTTCAAGAACGACCCTTTCAGTGGCCCCCAGGCGTCGGAAGTGACCTGGATGACCTCGCCCGGCGATCGGTCGAACGCGTTCGTGATCCAGCAAAGCGGCTGTTCCATCGCCGAGTCGGACGTGTCGGTCACGTCGTGGTAGCCCCACATATTGCCGTAAAAGCCTCCCTTTTTGACGAGGTTAATACGGTTTTTGGGGTGCCAGAACCCCTCCTGATCGGTCAAGAAAAAGGTGCCGTCGGCATTGACGCAAACGCCGTTGGGAGCGCGGAAACCTGTCGCGAGAATCTCGGTCGTGCCGCCGTCCTTCGACACCTTCAAGAGCGTTCCGTGCTGGGGGACGACCGCCGTTTTGCCGTGTCGCGCGGCTTTGGCGTAATAAAAGTTTCCCTCCGTGTCGGTCTGAAGATCCATCGCGAACTCATGGAAGTGTTCGGTCACCTGATGGTCGCTGTTGAAGCTTTCATAAAAGTCGGTCTCACCGTCTCCGTTCAGGTCGCGAAGAATGGCGATCTGGTCGCGACAAAGGACGTGGATCACTCCGTTCACGACCTTGATCCCCAGCGGCTGAAAAAGGCCCGCGGCGATCCGCCGCCATGATAATTCGCCCGCGAGGTCGTCGATCCCATCCACGAGCCAGACGTCGCCGTCCCAGGTGCAGGTGACGAGTTGTTTGCCCCCGTCGAGGAAATCCAGACCGGTGAACCGGGTCAGAGAGTACCAGGGATTGTTCTCCGGATGCGTCAAGACATCGACGGCGAACGGGCCTTCGGAAGGCCCGATGATCGCGTGCGTCTTGAGGACCTCGGGCCAGCGTCGAGGGCCTCCTCGCGTTCGCGCGTCGAGGGATTCCGGGGGATTCGAGGTCTTCGCGTGGGCGTCGAGAGCGGTCGAGGATGCTTCGGAAATCAGGAGTTTCAGAGTCGTGGATGTTGAAGACGCCTTGACCCGCAAGACCCAAAAACCCTGTTCTTTGACAAGTGCGTTGGAGTCATCTCCCACAACGGCCACCGATGTTTTCAAAGGAGCCACACGGAGGGCCAGGTCGCGTGACGACCGACCGATTTCGAGCGTTCTCGTGAAAATCACATTCCCCGGCGCGTCGTCTCCCTCATTCGAGCCGATCGTCTCCGTGCCGGGGCTATCCAGGATCGCGGCGTCGCCGATCGTGTAGGAGATCACGACGCGGTCGCCGTGGTTATAGGTTCCTCGGTAATGGGCATGAGTTCGAGGGAGCGGACCGTACCGGCGGCCGTCGCGTCCGGGAAGTCTCGGGTCGTCGAACCGACCGGACTCGGGATCGGCCCACGCGGGCCCTGGAGGCCCATCAAACGCGACGCGCCCGACGGTCCTGGGATGGATTCCATGCTGGCCGTTGAAGTTGATCCCCTCCCAGTTGATGAATCCGCGACCTGTCCAGCCTCCGGCAATCCTCATCGTGTCGTGGTCGTAAACCACCCAACGCGAGCCTCTGGTGATCCCTCCGGGTCCGGGATCGAGACGGACCGCGATTCCCTTATAAGCGAAATTCTCGCGCCCCTCGCCGACCTCGATCGTCGCCATCAAGGTCGTGCCAAAGTCCATCACGACCCAGGGGTCGATGGCGGACGGTGTGGGACCGAGTTCGGTTCCTTTGGGCAAACCGTTGAGATAGCCGCGGTCGATCGCGACAAATCGCGTGGGGTTGAACGGACGGAGATAGGCTTCCCGGATATAGTGGATCACGTCATATTTCTGTTGCGGGACCATCCACGGCTGAGCGGCCATCATGCCGTAACCGCGTGTGAGCGTCTGATACATTCGGTGCGGGTCGCTGCCATTTTTGAACGTGCCCGAGGCGAACCGCGGCGAACTCGGCAAGGAGCCCGGCTGATCCTTGGTGCCGTGGCAATTGGCACAGACCCGCGCGTAGATGGCTTCACCGCGAGCGAAGCTCGATGCATCGAGACTGCCGATCAGGCCGGCATGGTCGAGATTGGCCTCGTATTTTGGCAATGGGGCGGGAACCAGCAACGCCGCCGGAGGTTGCAACGCCAAGGCACGCGCTGGTCCTTTTTCAACGATCTCGATTACGTAGCCCGCGAGGTCGAGAAAGTCTTGACGGGTCGCGAGCAGGTTCACCAGTCCGGCGGGCATTAACGAGGGGCCGCCGTTTTTGCGCTCCTCGATTTCCGATTTCGGAATCCGGACGGTGCGGCCTTCCTGCGCTGCATCGCGAAGAATCAGGGTGTGGGGTTCTTCCTTGAAAATCAAACCGCTAACAATCTTTCCCTCTTTCATCGCGACCGTGACCGACTCGTAACCTTTGACGATCGTTTTGGAAGGGGTGAGGATTCCTTCGATCAATTCGTTGGGCGATGTTTTGGAGCCGAGGCGCGAGAGATCCGGTCCCAGCGGACTCGTTTTGTCATTGCCGTTATGACATTTCGCGCAATTCATTTCAGGACGAAAGAAGAGCAGCGCCCCTCGCGAGGGATCACCTTCGCTTCGGACGGCTTTCACAAGAGATTCCGACGTCTCAAGGAGCAACCGACCTTCGAGGCTCGGGGAAATCGCTTGAAATTCGCACGCGACCGCGCTGGGAACCAGGCAGAGAGCGAGCAACCAGGTCGTTCGCGAGCTTTTCATTCAGACGGCTCCACGGCGAAGAACAAGTGAGTGGCTGAGGGCGGAAGCCATCCCAGGTTAAACCGCGACGCGACAACTGTCGATCGGCGAGCCTTCCCATTTAACAAGATCGAATCACCGGAAGGTTTCGTCCTCAACTTCTGGTCAACGACGTTCCACTTCACAAGGAAAACGACCGACGCCGTTTGAACCAGCACGTGATGCCGCCCGCTGCTTCCGAGAACGTCGAACCCACTGGGGATGCTTGCCATTTTTTTGGGATTGTGAACAATAGAGGTGTCCACGGCGAATCCATAGGACAAGCCTCGATCGACGTCGGATGTGGGTTGCTCCTCCGCCACACAAAAAACAAGGTGCCATGCCCGTGTTGACTTCCACCGCGACGGACATTTACGAAGAGATCGAGGCGCTCAAGGCGCGCGAAGACGCGACGATCCTGGCGCATTACTATCAAGACGGCGAGATTCAAGAGCTGGCCGATTTCACCGGCGATAGCCTGAAGCTCGCCCGCGCCGCGACCAAGGTCCAGTCGTCGACGATCGTCTTCTGCGGGGTTCATTTCATGGCCGAGACGGCCAAGATGCTCAACCCTGACAAACGGGTGTTGCTTCCCGACATGCTGGCGGGTTGCAGCCTCGCCGATAGCTGCCCGGCCCCTGCGCTGGCACGGCGGCAAGCCGAATTGCGGGGTGAAGGTCGTCGCTTTCAGACCGTCACTTATATCAACAGCACGGCGGCGGTGAAGGCCCTTTCGGACTGGATCGTCACTTCGGGAAATGCCGAGCAGATCATCGGCCGCGTTCCCAAGGACGTCGAGATCCTGTTCGCCCCCGACAAACACCTGGGCCAGTACCTCGTCGAGGTGACGGGCCGACCGATGATCCTGTGGAACGGTTCGTGCATGGTTCACGAGATCTTCAGCGTGGGCGACTTGCTCAAACTCAAGCGAAGACTCCCCGCGAGCCTCACCGTCGCTCATCCCGAGTGCCCTTCCAATATCCGCGAACTGAGCGACTTCATCGGCGGAACCGAGGCGATGATCAAGTATGTCTCGGGGTTTGACGCCCCGACCGACTTCCTTGTCGCCACCGAGGCCAACATGCTCTGGCAGTTGGAAAAGGCGGTCCCCCGTCATCGCTATCACCCTGTGCCGGGGGTCTCTTGCGCATGCAATAAGTGCCCGCACATGGCCAGAAACACTCTGGAAAAGCTCCGCGATTGCCTGGCGACGGGACGACCTGAGATCCAATGGCAGCCGGAATTTGAAAAGGCCGCCGAGGTGCTTCGCCGCAGTCTTTTGGAATGACTTTATCGTGAGGCCGCCGATGATCTGCGTTGCCGTGACTTATGTGATCTTGCCCGGACACGAGGCGGAAGCCGTCCGCCTGCTGGGAATCTTGACCCCGGCGACCCTCGCGGAACCGGGCTGTCGAATGTATCAGGCACACCGGTCAATCACCGACAATCGGCGGTTTTTCTTGTACGAACAGTACGACGATCAGGCCGCGCTCGACGCCCATCGCGCGGCTCCGCACTTTGAGCAATACGTCAAGAACGGCCTGTTCAAGATTTTGGAAAGCCGAACTCCGGAACTTTACGAGCCACTCTGAAGTTTGGGAGCATCGGCGCGTCATCCACGAGACGGATCCGATCACGAAACATACCGAGTGGTTTCGATCATCGGAAAATCTCGGGATGGCGGAAATTTGGACCGTTGAGCAAAGGCTCTTAGCTCGCGTGGGCGGGACGTCTGCGAAGATGCCATGGGATTCATCAACCTTCTCGTGATCGAGGTCCGCGTTATTCCGAACCTTCGAGTTTCACGAGCTTGTTATACAGGCCGAGCAGAAGGATCGTGGGAACCCATTGCCCGACAAACTGCGCATCGTGTTTCCGGCCGGCGATGTGCAATACTGCGGAAATGCCAATGGAACCAAGAGCCAGGCTGAGAAAGGTACCAGAGGGGATCTGGCTGGTGAAGCTCTCGATTTGCTTGGTGATCTCGCCTTCGCCTTGCTCGCGAGGGGCGACCCCCCCCCTGCTCATTGTCGTTGTTGACATCACGTCTCTCCTTGAAATGGTGTGGGTTATCACTTCCAACGTGGCAATGGGGAACTTACGAAATCTGCTCCCACGCCGACGCTGGACCGCGTGCTCCTCACTCCCCTGCAACTCAGGGACCAAATTTTCGGATTTATCGGACCATCATGACCTTTTCATGGTGGGAACACTTTCTGAAAGGGCACGGTCCTGGAACCTCAGGCTCCTCGCTTCAAGTCGGAGACGGAGTCGGGGGGTTCGCCGAGTTCATCGCGAAGCTTCACGAGCGCCCGGGCCCAGACTTTCCGCGCCATCTCTTCGCTTCCACCGAGCCGTCTGCCGATCTCCTCGAACGGCTGGTTCTCGTGATTTCTCCAGATCACGACCTGTCGGTCGCGCTCTTCGAGCCGTCCGAGCGCCAGATTGACCCACGCTTCTTGCTCTTTGCGAATCGCCTGACCACTCGGCGAAAGTGTGGACTCGATCGGTGAGAACGTTGCACCGCCGTCCGTGCTGGTCGCGTCGATCGAGACTTCGCGGCCGGTTTTGTTCGCCGCATTGAGCCGATAAAGGCGGAGGTAATTGAGGATCTTGTGGTGCAGGGCGGTTTTCAACCAGGCCCGCATCTCCCGGTCGGAGCGTCCCTCGAACTTCTCCGGAATCTGATGAGCGGCGAGGAGCGTGTCGTTGACCAGATCGGATGCGCCTGCCTTGCTTTGCAGATCTCGATCCATCGACTTGTTGGCGATGTGAAGCAAGTAGGGTCGCAACTTGGCGATCGCCCTGGAGATCGCGCCCGCGTCCGACGGCCCCAATTTTTTGTCCTGGCCGCCCATGTCAGGCAAAGTCGATTCAAGTTTTTCGATGCTCGTCCCCATGCGAGTCGTCCCTCATTTTGAGGTTCTGCCAGGTCCGCGCGATCCGAGCCTTCATGAATGAGTATCCTTCGAGATGAGTGGCCCGATCAAGCATTCCGTGGGATTTTCTTCCGTTCGTGGTAAAGAAGGCGTTCGGATCGGCCTTTTGCTTAGGAAAATGGGTCGGGGCGCGTTAGGTTGATCGGCAGTGGTTGATCCGGTCTCGACCCCGCGACGACACGCGCCTCGTGCGGGGCGTCTCTCGCGCAAGCGTTTCGCGACCGAAGATGAGGGGAACACCATGCCGACTGTGACCTGCCCGTCTTGCGGGGAGAAGGGGCGTATCCTGGAGACTCTCGTCGGAGCCAAGATCAAGTGCCGTAAATGCGATACGAGCTTTCTCGTCACGCCCGCGGCGTCGAAAAGCGTGGTCGCGGCCCCCGTTCCCGGGGTTGCCGCGGCGGCTTTGGGAGCTGTTTCCGCCGTCAAGGCAAAGAGCGGCGACCATATCGAAGTGGATGGACTCGACGATGCCGCGTGGTCGGCACCCGCGGTCGCCG
>JAYVYS010000170.1:0-3120 GCA_043784005.1 Isosphaeraceae bacterium | reverse complement strand
AGAATATTCAGGTTGATGGATTGTCGCTGAGGTCGAGACCGGAGAATGCGGTGATCGGTGGCAAGCTCTCGTACCTCAACGCGGGCCATCAGATCGGGGCGTATGCGCCTCAACCTTTGAGCATGTTGCGACCGGAATGGGGGGTCTCCGCGGACCTGCACCTGGGGTCGATCCTCAGCAACTTCATCCGAGGTTACTACCAGAACGAGCAGATCCAGGGTGTCGAAAACCTGCTCATTGTCACCCAGAAAGTCGAGCCGGGCGCGCCCCCGGGGCCGGCAGTCAAGGTGACTAAAAACGTGGACTACCCGGCCCTCCTCAAGGCGGTCCAGGACGCCCAAGCGGCGAACGACCCTAAAATTGTCGCGCTGCGGGTGAAGCGTCCGACCTCGGAACCGGAGTTCGCCGCGGACGCCAAAGGCAACCTGGTTGCGATCATCAACGACTTTCAGATCGAGGTACCGGCACCCCCGCAATCGGGCAAAGGGGGCCTGGCCGGTCCTCCCGCCAAGGTTTATCGGATCGTCTCGCCGCAGCTTGAACTCGCGATCGAATTGAAGATCGATGGCGACTCGGAGAAACAACCGCTCCGGCTGAAAGGGAAAGTCGTCGGCTTCGATCCGGGACCAAAGGTCAAAATCTATGCGCTGGGCGATGACGAGAAACAATCGACAACGCTGACCACATTCACGAGCAAGATCGTCGAAGGGGTGATCCGCGCCAAGATCCTGGGCCAGCCGATCGACTTGCCGCTGAGCAATCTCCAGCTTCGCGGGTTCGCGATCCGGTCCGTCTCCCCGCTCGACCCATCGGGCTGGATTCGAGTCAATCTGATCCGGACGTCCAACAGTCCTGCCGCCGGGATTCAGTGATGCGGAAAGGCGATTTTCAAATTCAAGGTGATTCGATCCGGGGGGGTGAGGCGACTCACCCCGTTCTCTTTGAGTGAGGTTCGCGGCCTTCCGATTTCCCCGGGTCGCTAAGATGGGATAAGATCGAATACCCGAAGGCGGAGCGTCGGCGGGTTGATTGGATTGACGACTGAGACGAACTTGCCGATGTCAACGCCATCCCTCCAGATTGGAAGCCACGCCCCCGATTTCTCGCTTGATTGCACCGAGGCCCCGGGACCCGGAGGCCGCCACCTGTCTCTTGCCGACTATCGTGGATATTGGCTGATTCTGGTCTTCTATCCGCGCGATTTTTCGCTCGTTTGCCCGACCGAGCTTCTGGGCCTGAGCCGCCGCGCAATCGAATTTCGCGATCGTGGTTGTGAGATTCTGGGAGTGAGCTGCGACCCGCTTGTGACGCATGAGACATGGGTCAATACCCCGGTTTCACGCGGCGGGCTTGAAGGCTTGAATTATCCACTGGCGAGCGACGACGACGGCGCGACCGCGAGGGCCTATGGGGTTTATCTCGAAATCCAGAAGGTCGCATTGCGCGGGCTTTTCATCATTGATCCCAACGGCGTACTCCAGTTTCAGGTCATACACAACCTGAGCGTCGGCCGACGCTCCGACGATATCATGCGCGTCCTGACCGCACTTCAGACCGGTGGGCTCTGCGCCGAGAATTGGATGACCCCCAACGATACGATCGACCCGATCAAGGTTCTTCGAACAGGCAGCGTGGTTTCACATTATCGGATCGAGGACGTGATCGGTTCCGGCTCGTTCGCGGTGGTTTACCGGGCGCGAGACCTCACATTGGATCGGACTGTGGCGTTGAAGGTGTTCAAGCCCGAAGGCCCGATGACGGCCTCGACGGTTTTGGCCGAGGCACGATCGGCTGCCGCCTTGAATCATCCCAACGTCTGCACGGTCTTCGGCGTGGATGATAGCCTCGGAGTCCCCACGATCGCGATGGAATTCGTGCCTGGCAGGCAGCTCAGCAAGATTCTCGCTGAGAGTGCACTCGATGCGTCGCGGGCCGCCGCGATCGGCCGACAGATCGCCGCGGGTATGGCCTCGGCCCATGCGAACGGTGTGGTTCATGGAGATCTGAAGCCCGAGAATATCATGGTGGGCGAGGGGGATTTCGTGAAGATTCTCGACTTCGGCCTCGCCCGACGCAGCCGACAATCGGCGTCGGCGGACGAAACGCTCACGCTGGGAATCGCCGAGGGGAACGATCCCACGGGACTCTTCGGCACGCC
The DNA here is from genome assembly GCA_043784005.1 of Isosphaeraceae bacterium. Taxonomy (GTDB): domain Bacteria; phylum Planctomycetota; class Planctomycetia; order Isosphaerales; family Isosphaeraceae; genus JAYUFP01. Next base: position 962 of record JAYVYS010000170.1, on the reverse strand, counting down.
AACCTATCTCTCACCCGAGCAAACGCTCGGAGAGTCCGCGGCCGAGGCCAGCGACGTCTTCGCGCTCGGCCTCATTCTTTTTGAAATGATTACCGGCCAAAAAGCGATCGCGGGGTCGAGCATCCTCGCGGTGCTCGATCAAATCCGCACTCTGGACGCGAAGACGCTGGGCTCCCGGTTGCCCGAGCCGTTCGCGAGCATTGTGATTCAAACGCTTCATCCTTTACCGGAAAAGCGGTCGATCACGATGTCGGACATCGCCGACGCATTGACGACCGATCCCGTCTTCTGAAGCCGTGATCTCCTTTCGACGGAACCATCATGTCGCCCCATGACACGGAACTTGACGAACCGATCCTCGCCATCTTTGATCACGACGGCGTTCTCGTGGACACCTTGAAATTTCATCAACAGGCCTGGATCGCACTTGGGCCTCGGCTTGGACTCCCGATCACGGCCGAGTTCGTTCATCAAACGTTCGGCATGACCAATCCGACGATCTTTCGATCGATCCTCGGCGACTCCGTGAGCCTCGAAGAGATCCAGCGCCACGGCGACCACAAAGAAGCCTGTTACCGCGACCTCGCGCGAGGCAAACTGGTGTTGATCGAGGGCGTTCGCGGGTTTTTGGACGAGTTGAGCGAGGCACAGGTCCGGCTTGCCGTGGGTTCGAGCGCGCCGCGACCGAATGTCGAACTAACCGTCGAAGAATGTGATCTGGCCGGGCGATTTTCCGCGATCGTGGCTCTGGAAGACATCGTGCGAGGAAAACCCGATCCGCAGGTGTTTCTTTTGGCCGCCAGTCGCGTCGGGGTCCGGCCGTCACGGACCGTGGTCTTCGAAGATGCCCCTGTAGGTATTTGCGCCGCTAAAGCCGCCGGTATGTATGCTGTCGGCATCACGAACACGCATCCCGCGCAGTCACTCATCGAGGCCGGTGCGGACGAGGTCGTCGCGTCAAT
>JAYVYS010000169.1:0-9447 GCA_043784005.1 Isosphaeraceae bacterium | reverse complement strand
GTGCCCTGCTCGCCCGTGAGTCGCACCATGACGCGGCGCTCGCCTTGCGGTGGGACGCCCGGGTCCGCAAGTTCCTCGACGACCGTCCCCTTCCTCCAGGCTTCCGAACCGGGCCGATCCGCTGGCAAATCGAGACCCTCGCCTGGTCGTTCCACGCCGAGAACGAGGTCCGCACCGCCGACGGAACGACTCCAAAACGATCCGCCGCGGAGGTCGCGCAGGCTCTGGCCGAGACGCTCGCTGTGGACTTGCCGCTCCGACCCACTTCGCTCTCAAACCGCTTCCCCGCACTTGCCGATTACCTGGTTTTCCTCAACCGTCTACCACGCCGTTGACAATCAAGCCGCCGATCAGGAAAGACGCGGGAACGGCTCTGGTGAACCAATAGGCGTGGTGGCTAGAATCATCCTATGCTTCATGTCGATGCCACCCGAAGTCGTCCCGTATTTGCCGGAGTGCTGTTGCTCTTGGTGGCAGGCTGCGCGGGGGGAGAAAACGCCACGCTTTCATCGCTCAAAGCGGCCAAGACCCGCTGGGAAGCCGCGAATATCCACGATTATGAACTCGAATGGGCATCCTCCGGTCCCACAAACGCACGCTACATCGCCACGGTTCGCGAGGGTAAGGTGAGCGCGGTGGAAGGAATCGCCCCGGACGGCCGCCACTACACCGTCAAGCCGGCGGATCCGAGATATTATGGCGTCGAGGGCCTTTTCCTGGTCATCGCCGACGAGCTTGCCCAGCTCGATCTCAACACCCCCTTCGGCCGACCCAAGGGTAGCCGGGCCGTCTTGAAGTTTACCCCCGACCCGAAATATGGCTTCCCCCGCCGCTATCGACGCGACGTCGTCGGCGCACCCGTCGCCCTGGGGATCGACGTGATCCGGTTCGAGCCGAAGACGACCGCTGACGACTCGAACGCCCGGTGAACACATGAAAGTCCGCGAACCCGTGCCCGACCTCGACCTCGACGATCAGGACAATCAATGGAGCCGTCACGCGGCGCGCTATGACGAGGTGTTTCTGGATGCCTTTCATCCCGGCGTCGAAAATCCGTTGATGGTCGCGCTCGAAGCGATCTCCGACCCCGGCGACAAATCGGTGATCGACCTGGGCTGCGGTACCGGCCCGCTTCTGTCTTACCTCGTCGGCCGATTCGGCAGGGTGATCGCCCTCGATTTCGCCCCGGCGATGATCGCTCGGGCACGCCACCGACTGGGCAAGCGCCTCAGCAACAAGGTCGAATTCCTCAACCGGTCGATGCACGATTTGACGGACCTGAAAGACACCCTCGACGTGGCCATCGCCGTGAATTCACTGGTGATGCCCGACGTACGCCTGATCGACCAGACCCTCTCCGCGGTGCGCACGTCGCTCAAATCCAGCGGCGTGTTCCTCGGCGTGGTTCCCTCCATGGATGCCATCCATTATCATACAATGCTACTCATGGACCAGTCGCTCGATCGCGGCGCGACTCCGGAAGAGGCCGAGCGTTACGCCGCCTTTCATGGCGAGCACGGGTACTACGAATTCGCCTTCGGTCGGTTCGGCTTTCAAGGGCTCAAGCAAAAGTTCTGGCAGCCTTTCGAGCTGCGACACCGGCTGAGCAAGGCGGGTTTTCGGTCCCTGACGCTCGATCAGTTGCTCTATCCCTGGGATGAAAGCATCACCGGGGGCGCGGAGTTTTCCGATCACCCCAAAAGTTGGGATTGGACATTTCATGCCCGACCCTGAGTCGAATACCAAGGAGCCGAAAAATGGCTTCAGAGAAACGGGCACCCGGTGAAGCCCACGAAAACACCGACCAGTCGATCAAGTCTCGGAAATTTCAGCTCTTTGAAACCCAGCCTTCGAGCGAAGCAACGGTCAAGGCCAGAACCTTCGTCGAGTACGTGAAGGACACTCCTCCCGCGCCGATGAGCCCGGCGGTGAAAGCGACCCTATGGGCCGTTGCCGTAATCGTGGCCCTGCTCTTTCTGGTTGCGATCTTCGGCGGACGTTCCCGAGGGAGCAAGACCCGGCAGACCTGGAATCCAGATCGAGCCCCCTTCGTCGTCATGGCCGACGATCATGCTCTTCCATCGATCCGGTAAAACGAACGAAAGCGGATTCTGGGTTGCTCTGAAAATCCCTCGTCTCTCGGACGTTTGTTTACTCGTTCCCATGGTCCCCGTGGGAACGAGTGTGAAGACCTCTTTTCATGCGGTCGTGTGTCCAAACGAACATGATGATTCGTTCGGCGCAACCCTCATCTCGACCATGACGGGAAAGCCACGCCCGCACGGTTTCACATTTGGCTTCGTTCGGGGAACGCTCCTCGTTGATCCGAAAGGGTGGTTCGCGAAAACTGAAAAACCGACCAACAACCCGCACAGTTTGCCCCATCTCTCGAATCTCGCCTCATTCCTCCTGAGCCCGGATCGCGACGCACGAAAAATGCCCGCGCAGATTGCCATCGGGTTCGTTCTGGATTTCCGGTTCGCTTCGTTTGGGTAAACGTGATCTCCACATCGAGAGCAATCCCAGCCCTCACATTTTGACTTCGGCTTCGTTCGGGGAAGCGCCTCGCCGACGTGCGAGCGCGGCGATCAGAGAATCGCGCACTCGACCGTGAAAGCAACCGTTTGCCCTCACCTTTTCACATTTGGCTTCGTTCGGGGAAAGTGACAAATTGTCAAAGAGCAGAGAGACGCTGTTCGATTCGCGCGAATCATCGGTCCGAGGCAGGTAACGATTTGTTAACTTCGTGTGTCCGCCCGGAAAATCGATCGGCCCGACCGAGTGAGAAGTCGCCTTCCTTCGATACTATCGAAAGAAGAGGGTGATCGATTCTGGATAAATTTTTCCGATGGGTCGGATGGGGGCTGCAGGCAGGTTGCCCGATTCAAAAATGTCGAAGAAAGACGAAGACGAGGAGTGTCCGATGGTCGTTCTGGTCAATTCCCATCCTGAAGTACCCAGGAAGCGATTTCGACGAACGCTTTCCCTTGGAAGTGTGCAACGTGCCACGAGCGGGCCGTGAAACAGGTTGTACTTCCCTCCTATGCGGCGAAGCTCGAACACGACGGCAGAAAGTACGAAGTCACGCTCAATGACTGCACTGTTCTCCCGTGCGAGAAGTGCGCGGCGATCGTTCTCGACGACGATGCGGAAGACCGGTTGACCGACGGTCTTCGATCCGCGGCGGGTTTGCTGGCCCCCGCCGAGATCCGAAAACATCGAGAGGCCTTCGGACTCACCCAGAAGGCCCTGGCGAACCTGCTCGCAATCTCCGAATCCACCCTCTCGCGCTGGAAGACCGGGGCACAGATTCAGCAACAAAGCATGGACAGGTTTCTTCGTTGCTTCTTCGAATTGACGGACGTTCGGAGATATCTTGGGGCTCCGGAGACGACTTTGATGAGCAATCGCAAGCGAGCCCTTCCGATCCCATCGACACCGCGCTGATCGAAACCGAAAACTGGAGGTTGCGCTTTGAAACGAGCGGCAAGATGTCCACCCAGACGCCCAGGCCTGCGTATCCTCCCCCAAATTTTTCTTCAAGATTGAAAATGGCATTTCGCTGTAACCTGCTTGTTTAATGTGCTGCTTGGCTGTAGTTTGAACGATTATTCAAGATAGCTTGTAAAGCACGTGGGCTTACCCTCTCAGGACCATGGCCCAAAAATCCTTTACTGGCCGCCTAGAGCAGCTCTCTTACCACGTCGATTTCGTTATCAGGGAGATCATGCGATGCGGAAAACCTCTCCGGTTCGTCGCGGTTTTACGTTGATTGAGTTACTGGTGGTGATTGCGATCATCGCCGTACTGATCGCCTTGCTGCTCCCCGCGGTGCAATCCGCGCGCGAGGCGGCGCGTCGCACCCAATGTGTGAACAACATGAAGCAGTTGGGCCTGGCGTGCCACAATTACGCTGATATCAATGGGATTTTTCCTTCGCAGGTCGGCGGCGTTCCGACCTGGTTCGTCAATTCCGACTACCGGACAAGCTGGATGGTGCAGATTCTGCCGATGATGGAGCAAACCAACCTCTTCAACGCTTACAATTTCGCGGCGGATCGGGCGGCGTACTCCTTCAATAACACGACCGTGATGGCCACGCCGCTCTCCGCCTTCAATTGCCCGAGCTACCCGGGCTTGATGCTTCAGCAAGGCCAGTCTGACTGGAATGGGTACGCCGGGACCATTGGCGCGGCGATGAAGCTTTGGACGATCGCGGGGACTTGCTACAAGGGCAACCTGGGCGACAACACGACCGGCCCCTTCCCCGGCTCCGGCAATGCGTACGGCGACCTTAACGGCACACAGCCGACGGCGACAGGGATGTTCTGGAGAGCCCAGATGGTTGTGCCCATCGCCGCGGTTTTGGACGGGACCAGCAACACGTTGCTCACCGGTGAAGCAATGCCCGACCGCTGTAACTGGAACGCCTGGTCTGAAAGCAATTCCTCGGTCGCCACGGTCTCGATCCCGATGAATCAGAAGGTGAACAACAATCGAGCCAACCCGAGCTACTGCTACGGCTTTCGGAGCCAGCATCCTGGAGGCATGAACGTCGGGATGGCCGACGGCTCGGTCCGATTCCTCAAGGAAACGATCAGCGCTCGGGTGTACCGGGCCATCTCGACCCGGGCCGGCGGCGAGGTCACCAGTGCCGATCAGTATTGACATGACCCCGCACCGCAGCCTGGAGACCTTGATGATGCGAACCCGTTCTTTATGCGTCGTGGCACTGTCGGCGATCCTTACGATGCTGGCGGGCGGCTGTGGCGAAAAGTCGGAATTCCCGGCGACCGAACCCGTTTCGGGCAAAGTGACTTATAAGGGTCAACCCGTGACAAAGGGAACGATCACGTTCCAGTCGGACGCTGGCCAGACCGCCACGGGAATGATCGGACCCGACGGGACTTACACCCTGAGTACCTTCGGCGAGAAGGACGGGGCGATCCCCGGCCATCACAAAGTGATGGTCATCGCCAACGACGCTGACCCGACCCTGATGCCAGGCTCGTCGCCAGGCTACAAGACGCCCAAAGACCTGGTGCCCAAGAAGTACAGTGAGCTCAACACATCCGGGCTCGAGGCCGACGTTGCCAAAGGGAAAGGTGTGATCGATTTTGACCTGAAAGAAAAGTAACCAGGCCGGGTCAAGCTCAAAGATCGTTGAAAGAGGCCTAAGTCACCGCCTCTTGACGACCTTGAGGGCCTGAACGAAGGACGGAATAAGGGGGACAGCCTGTCAAAAGGCTGTCCTTCTCCTTTCCACCTTGTTCGAGCAAGAAGTGTCTTCCACTTTCGCGTTTCAATGCGATTTTTTCGGCCGTGGAATCTTGTCGTCGGCTCCATTGAGTTTTGAAAGCGATAGGCCGGATGGCGACGACGACTCGACCACTTGATAACCGAGCTCCTTGAGAACGACGGTGAGCTTCTTACGGGAGCCTTTTTCGACAGCCAGCCAATGCGTTCCGGGACTGCCCAGCAAGAAGGGGCGGAGTCGATCGCTTTGCACCATCGCTTCGAATGTCTTTTCGTTCGCGACGTACAAGAGGATCGTGTCCGATAACTCCAGGGTCGGACCTTTGCCCATCCAGGCATCAATCGCCTGGGTGATCAATGCGGGGGCGGGACTGATGAGGTGTTCGTCCAGATAGCGGTGAATCCAGGTGGGTTTCAGGCCCATCACTACCGCGCGGCGCATCGATTCGCCCGTGATTCGCCAGCCTGCCGAAGTTGGCTCGGCGATTCGCATCAAGCGGGCTTTCTGGAGGATGTCGAGCGGCTCATTTTTATTTATCAACGCCTGTTCATTTAATTTGAATGTACGCCGCCCACCCTGAGGGTGGCTCACATGCAAGGGTTGGCCCCCTAGCAGCTTGTCTGTCACCGTCTCCGTGGTGATTACAAACCGCGTGCCGCAAGGGGTTCCGGGTCGGCGTTTCAAAAAGATGTCGCGATCTTGCTCGGTTGTGAAGGCGAGCAGGGTGACGTCATGATGAAGCGTCAGGCTCTCTCGCTTGCACGACCAGTCGGCGATCGATTTGAGTACGTTGAGAGGTGGCTCGCGCAGACTGTGCCGGCGAAGGAACTCGACAATCTCGCTCTGGCTCAGGCCCCCCTCTTCCGCCTGGTAAACGCTCTGTTGCGTGAGGCGGAACGTCCGGACCGGCCCCGACCCGGAGGAAGCGCCCTCGGCCAACCTCCCCAGGTAACTCGCCGAAGGTGAATCCGCCTGCTCAAGATAGGCGACGACGTCAAAATTCGGCTGGATCAAAAGAAACTTGCGCTCTTCTTTAACGACGGTTGGAGCGATCTCAGGCGCTCCAAACACGGTACGACCGATGTCGGTCAATCGGAAGACAAGTGTCGCCGCCTTTCCGGAATTCAACCGGCCTCGTTCGACCATGCCAAGCTCGACCAGTGTGACCATGAGGGCGTTGGCGAGCCACGACTCGGTGCGACTGCGTTTTCCTAGATTTATGGATATTACGTGATGTTCGTTCGTTGGATTTGAGTCGATTTTTCGAGGTGCCGGCTCCCACGCCGGGTCACGCCACGGCAACGAGAACTGCTGACTTCCTAGCAGTTTGTCGAGGACGGAGACGAATTCCTCCAAGTCGTGCCAGTGATCTCCGGCACGCGCCAGGCAACCGAGCGCCCAGGCGAGGGCTTCTCGAAGATTGACGACGGCTTGTATCGTCTCACTTGAGTCGGAACTTTCCGTAGGTCCAAACCCATCAAACCAATTCTCCGCCTTTAGCCATGCTCGCGCCCAGCGATGAGCTTGAAACGCATCGGATTGGCTGAACAGCGTTTTTACCAAGGCTTGGTCAACGGATAACTGATCGAAATCCGCGACGATCACCCCGGCCCTCATGAGCAGGTTGACGTACAGCCCATGAGGCTCGGGAAGCGGAAATTCCGAGTCGACTTCCAAAGGCACACCCTTCTCCAACGCCTTAAACGTGGTGGCATTTGGAGCACCTCCCCTCTTTGTCTTGATCGCGCCTTTCGTCGCGAGGAACGCCAAGACTCGCGAGAGGTTTAATGCGACCTCGGCGGGCGATCGCCGAGTGATCGCATCGGGGATACCGATGGCCGGAGGAATCGACCATCGGGCTGGGTCGGCGGGCTGGATGTGCTTGCCGATCATCGGGTGCAGGGTATAGTCCAGAATCCGGAGTTCCGATCGATACATGGCTGAATGGTACGAATCGTATCGACTTCCGAAACTCGGCGAGAGCAGTACCCATCGTTTCGACATGCTCTCGATCGGAGTCGATTTCCAAGCCCTCAAGGTGTAATAATCCGTGACTTTTTTTTCGACGATCTCAAGGCTTCCCCGGGATATCAGTTCGAGCCGGATCACTTCACCGCTGACAGACCCGCCGTAGCGTTGATAAACGGCGGCCACTTGGCGCTCTTCCGGCGTCAATGCCTGAATCGCTTGTTTGGCCTTGTTTTCATCTTTTAACGCTTTGCGAAGGGCGGCGATCAGATGGGTCTTCGGAAGCTTTAATTGGGTCTGATCAAGCCAGCCCCGCCCAATCTTTTTCAGTTCATCGGCATTGATAAGCTCCAAGTTTTCAGGAATAAAATATCGCGTGAAACTCGACAGCAGGAGAGGCAATGCGGTCGACGTATTGCTTGTGCTCATAGCAGCCCCATCATGACTTGAGAATCTTAGGTGTATGCCCGCGTCGGCGGAGCGCTTCGGCAAGTTCGAGGGCGCGTCCCGGTTCGACCAACACCACGGTCGGGCTAAGCCTACAGAGCAAAAACGGCCGCAGCGACGTATCCGCCGCCAGTTCCAGAAGCTGGGCCGGCTCGCCCACCTCCAGCAACGCCGCGTGCTTGTGCAGTTCGTTCATCAAGGGCTCAGCCATTGGCAAAAGCTCGTCGAGAAGGTCGGAAGGATTCTTCATCCCTCCCACCACGGTCGGGCCGACGGCGCGAGGAGACCGGGGACGACCCATGAGGTTTTCTCGTTTGGAAATGGAAAGGATGGCCGGAAAACAGGGCGATCGTAACCGGTGTGGGTGAGTCAGGCAAATGATCGGGTTAAATGTTCGTTCGTCCCTTTGAATCCGCGAACCACGGATAGATCGCGGGCAACACCAGCGCGGTAAGCATCGTCGAGGTGATTAATCCGCCGATGACGACCGTCGCCAGCGGTCGCTGGATCTCGGCTCCGGGGGTGGTGGAAATGGCCATGGGCAAGAAGCCGAAGCCGGCGACCAGGGCCGTCATCAGGATCGGACGGAGGCGGACAAGGGAGGCCTCTTTCGAGGCGTCGTGCGGGTCCATTCCCTCTAGTCTAAGGTGCTCGACCGCGCTGACCCAGACAAGGCCGTTGAGCACCGCCACACCGAACAACGCGATGAAACCGACTCCCGCCGAAATCGAGAACGGCAGCCCTCGCAACACCAAAGCGAAGACCCCTCCCGTCGCCGCCATCGGCACCGCCAGGTAGATCAACGCCGCCAGACGGAGCGAGTGGAATGTGCTGAAAAGCAGTAAAAAGATCAACGCCAAAGAGATCGGCACGACGATCATGAGTCGTCGCGTGGCCGTTTGCAAGTGCTCGAACTGACCGCCCCATCGGATGATGTAGCCCGCGCGATGGGGAACTTTCACGTCGATCGCGGCCTGGGCGTCGGCCACGAAACCTGCGATGTCACGGCCTCGCACGTTCACGCCCACCACCGCCCTGCGCTGAACGTCTTCGCGCTCGACCTCGCTGGGGCCTTCTTCAAAGGTCACGTCGGCGAGGTCTCGCAACGAGATCGGCCTGCCCGTCGGGTCGATGACTCGTATCGATTTGATCATTTCAGGATCATTACGCCAGGCCTTGGGGAGTCGTACCTGGATGGGAAACCTCGCCGCGCGTTCAAAGCCGGTGCTGCCCGAGGTGTCTCCCAGCACGGTGCCGACCGTGGTACCGCCGAGCGCGGCGACCGCGTCGAGAACATCGGCCGCCTTCACCCCGTAACGTGCGAGTTGGTCGCGGCGAACCGACACCCGCAGCATCGGCAAGCGGCCCGACGTGGGAGTCTTGATGTCCTGAGCGCCGGGAATCCGCGAAAGAACGTGCTCGATTTCGCTCGCCATCTGGCGCAAGACTTCGAGGTCGGCCCCGTAGATCAAGACGGCCACGTCGCTTTTCACACCGGCGACAAGCTCATTCACTCGCATCTCGATCGGTTGACTGAACCCGAATTTCACCGCGGGAACCTGTTCGCTGAGCGCCTTGTCCATCTCCTCGATGAGCTTGTCGCGGGTCATCCCGGGCCGCCAATCTTTTTGAGGATGAAGGAGAGTCCAGACGTCGGTCTGATGCACGCCCATGACGTCGTTGGCGATCTCGGGGCGGCCGGTTTTGCAGTAGACCAGGCGAACTTCCGGGAAGGTTTTGAGGATCGTTTCGATCTGGGTCGATGCGGGCACCGC
>JAYVYS010000168.1:0-6620 GCA_043784005.1 Isosphaeraceae bacterium | reverse complement strand
TAGAGAGCTTGCAAATCAAGCCGTTGGTGATTTCCACTGGTCGGATTGACGGATGAGTCTAGAATAGCGGGTTGACTGGTTTGATCGACGAGGCTTCTGCGCGAAGGATAAAGTGTCTTGAATGAGACGACGGGAGGCAAGGGTGAGGCAACGACGCCGTTGCCCGAAGAGTGGCGAAACCCGGTCCTGGCGCGGCTCCAACCTGGTGAACGAGTCCTCGCGTGGTTCGCTCCAGACCTGGATGAGCGGCTCCAATTCGCCGAGGGGCTGATGATCCTGACGGATCACCGACTGCTCGCATTTCCGTCAATCCAGTCAAAAAGCGGACAGGAATGGCTTCTAGGCCCCAGCCTTCAAGTCGGACTTCGCGAACGAGCAGGGCTCGTAACGCTGGAACTCTCGAACCTCGAAGGCCGTCTCGGAGTCTGGAAGTTCACTCAGGCGAGGGGGACCGGTGCCCATCGTCTGGTTGAGCGGCTGGAAGCGCTGAAGCGAGAGGAACCGATTGACGAGGAGGCGGCCGAGTCGATCCCCTGCGTCTCATGCGGCGAGCCTATCCCATCAGGACTGGCAGCGTGCCCTGCCTGTGCCCCGATGGCGACGACCCGGCCCTCAGCTTCGCTCCTCAGACTCTCGCAATTCGCCAAGCCACGCGCGCTTCAGATTTTTTTGGGGTTCGTATTAACGCTTGCCGGCACGTCCATGGCTCTTGTGCCTCCCTATTTGACCATTCCTCTCATCAACCGAGTGCTCTTGCCGCGCCAGGACTTTTACCTGGTCAAATGGTATTTGCTGGGACTCTTCGGCGCGGCACTCCTCGCCTGGTTGTTAAGCTGGGCACAAACCTTCGTGATTGCCTGGGTCAGTGAACGGATCGCCGCCGATCTTCGAGTGACCACCTACGGGCACCTTCAGCGCCTGTCTCTCGAATATTTCGGCGGAAAAAGAACCGGCGACCTGATCTCAAGGGTCAGCTCGGATTCCGACAGGATCTGCAACTTTCTCTCGATTAACCTGCTGGATTTCGGTTCTGACGTAATCATGATCGTCATGACGTCAGTTCTGATGTTTTCAATGGATCCGATGCTTGCAATCGCGACACTCGTCCCCTTTCCTCTGATCGCTTGGCTTGTGTATGCCGTTCGCCGACGGATACGGCGTGGCCTTAGTCGAGGCAGTCGCGCATGGGCGGAGATGACGAGTGTTCTCGCCGACACGATTCCAGGCATTCGTGTTGTTAAAGCGTTTGCCCAGGAAGCTCGCGAAGTCGAACGTTTCCGGAAGGCGAACGACTATGTTCTTGAAGCGAATGATCGGGTAAATACCACGTGGTCGTTCTTCGGCCCGATCATCAATCTGTTTACGCAACTCGGTCTGCTCGTCGTCTGGGCCTTCGGCTCGTGGGAGGTGTTCGAGAAATCGATCAATGTCGGGATGCTTGTCGGATTTCAATTTCTGATAGGCCGTTTTTATGTCCGGCTTGAATCGATGATTCGTTTCTTGACCAGCATGCAGCGCGCTGCGAACAGTACCAACCGCATTTTCGCGATCCTGGACCGCTCGCCCAGCGTCGCCGAACCCTCTCGTCCGATCGCGATCGATCGACTGCGTGGTGAGATCGAATTCCGCAACGTCTCCTTTCGCCATGGCAGCCGGAGCATCCTCAACGACATCAACCTTAAAATCATGCCTGGCGAACTCGTCGGTTTAGTCGGACCTAGCGGGGCGGGGAAAAGCACGCTCGTCAATTTGGTTTGCCGGTTCTACGATGTTGTCGACGGTTCTATCCTTATCGATGGCGAAGACGTTCGCTCATTCGGCATCTCCGAATACCGCCGAAACATCGGTATCGTGCTTCAAGAGCCCTTCCTTTTCTACGGAACGATTGCCGAAAACATTGCCTATGGCTGTCCCGAGGCCACCTACGAGGAGATTATTACGGCGGCGCGGGCGGCGAAGTGCCACGATTTCATTCTGAGGCTCACTGATGGCTACGATTCCCTCGTCGGCGAACGCGGGCAGAGTTTGTCCGGAGGTGAGAGGCAACGGATCTCGATCGCCAGAGCACTCTTGATCGACCCTCGGATTTTAATCCTCGACGAGGCGACGTCGTCAGTGGACACCGAGACCGAGAGAGAAATTCAAGAGGCGCTCGACAACCTGATCCGCGGTCGGACGACCATCGCAATCGCACACCGGCTGAGCACTTTGAGAAAAGCTGATCGGCTGGTTGTGCTGGAACGCGGCCGGGTTGTCGAAGTCGGCGATCATCACGCATTGTTGAAGACCCCGGGTGCTTATGCGAGGCTCCACAACGCCCAAGCGGAACTCGCCGCTGGTACAAGTCGTTAACTGAGAGGATTCCGCCTTTGCCGACCCAGACCGCGAGCATTCCTTGCCTTTCGATCGACGAATGGGGACGTCTCGTCCTGACGAAGACCGATGGCGAACGCCATATTGGCGTAGAACCGGTGCGTGCGTTTCCCTTTTCGGCACCTGAAAAGTTTATCTCATTTTGCGATCCGGAAGGACGTGAGGCTTACTGTCTCATGACCATGGAAAGCCTTTCGGAACCCCAAGCTCTTCTGCTCAGAAACGAACTGGCGCTTCGCGAGTTCCTCCCCGTGATCGAGCGAATCCATCGTGTGACCGGTGAAGGAACGCCTTCGGATTGGGAAGTGATTACCGATCGCGGTGAAACACGTTTTTCACTAGAGAATGACGACGATGTTCGTCAAATCGGACCGAACCGCGTGCTGATCACCGACGCCAGAAAACTTCGTTACCAGATTCCCGACCTCCGGGACTTGGATGCCCGGAGCATTCGAATCATCGAACGCTATCTTTGAGGTCGAATTAGCAACCGTTTCTTTCGGTTGACTTTCCTCTCTCACTCCTTTTTGATCCCAGATTTGGTTGTTGGTTCGACAGGATGCGATATTGGTTTATGAGTCTCCGCACGGTCTTGCAGGGTCACGGGGTAATCGTCCGATGGAACCCCCTCTAAAAAAGCCGACCGAGGCACGTCTCTGCCGTTGCCGAAACGCCCAGTCACGGAGGCTCCTTCTTGCTTCGACGGTCCGTAGCGATTAGAACCAAGGTGACGGGGTATTGGCACGTCGAAAGCCGGGCGAACCGTAAATGGTGCGACGTCTGACTTGCGTTCCCCATTTGCTTTGAGGACATCATGAAACGAATCGTGAAACACGGCCTCTCGGCGTTGGTTGCGTTGGTAGTGTTCACACCGGCTCCGATGCTTCATGGCCAGGAGAAGGAAAAGAGCCCCCCCACCCGCCGCGACTTTATGCGACAGAAGTTGGAGTTTTCCAAACAGCTTTTGGAGGGATTGACAACCGAAAATTACCAGTCGCTCGGCAAGGACGCGAAGGCCCTCAGACGCCTCAGCCAGGCTGCGGAATGGGAAGTGCCCACAATTCCCAATGCCACGGAATACGTGACATTCACTGCGGAATTTCAGCGGCACTGCGACGAACTCACCCTCAAATCTAAAGAAAAGAACATTGATGGGGCGACTTTGGCTTATCTCAAGATCACGATGAACTGCGTCAATTGTCACAAATATGTCAGGTTCGTAGCTCATTGAGTAGAATCACGAGCACGGCGAAAAGCCGAGTGCGACCCTTCGATATCGAGTCGTTCGCTCCCTCTCGTTGGAGCCGACGTCAAGGAGCGTATTGTCCAAGAATGGAACCGAAAGCGAGCCAGCGGCGGTTCCGGAGTCGATATCTTCCCCACAGTTGAGGCGGCAGAATCGCTACGATCGAACGGAGCGTTTGGAAGCACGGCCTGATCTGGCATGGCATCGCGCCGAGCCAGCGTCACTGCGCATGATGATCGACTTTTTGGCCCGGCGAATTGATGCTGCGGGAGACTCGGACCGAGACCTCGACGTCGTGACCGATCAAAATCTCGCCATCGAAGCCGTCTTCAACAGAATCCGTCGAGGCGCTTCGGGCCGAACGATTACACCTACGGATTAGCAACGACAATCAAACGCCGACGGAGCCGCTTGCGATGCCCTTCGAACCTCTCGCGCCCGACATCCTCAAGGAACTCGGCCAATTCAATTCTCCCACAATCTCGAATGCCATCGAGACGTTCAACGTTCGTCCTCGTCATATCGGTTTTCTCCCGCACACGATTCGCTGCCTGTTTCCCGACATGCCGCCGATCGTCGGCTACGCGGTGACTTCGCAGACGCGCGCAAGTTTCTCGATGGACAAAGAACCCGACCTGACGGCCGATTACCTTCGCTATGTCGCCGCGCACCCGGGACCGAAGATCGCTGTCGGACAGGATCTCGATGACCCGCCCGGCTTGGGGGCGCAGTTCGGGGAAGTGAACGCGACCATCCACAAGAAACTGGGATGCATCGGCCACATCACCGACGGATGTCCGCGAGACCTCGACGAAGTCCGCCCGATGGACTTCCAGTTCTTCGGCCTGAATCCCTGCGTGAGCCACGCCTACGTCAGACTCGCGGGTTTCGGCAAGCCGGTGAAGTTGGCGGGTGCCGAAATTCTGCCCGGCGACTTATTACACGCTGACAAACACGGCGTCTGCATGATCCCGATCGAGATCGCCGCCACGCTCGCCGACGCTTGTCGAGAAGTCGAGCGGCTCGAAAAGCCACTGTTGGACCTCTGCAAATCCGCCAAGTTCGACCTGGAGGAATACATTCGGCTACGATCGGAAATGAAGGCGAAGATTCGGGAATGAATCAGGGTGAAGTATTCTCGACTTGGACATGTGTCTCAAGCCCAGGTTGTCGTCTCCGCGACAACCTGAAAGCGATCTGAATAAACGATCTTTCCCGGTCTTTCCGTTTTCACGAGTCAGACAAAAACTCCATGTTCCTTCAATACGGCGACGATATCCCAGATCCGCTGAATGGCCTCATCCGCATCATCTCGAAACCAACTGACGGCATTTCTCGTCCACTCGCCCGACCTAATTTTTGCGCCGAAAGGAGGACATGGCAAGTATTCATTTAGCCAGTCAAAACTTGCTTCAAGTAAAACGGATTCGTAACGAAAAAGTTCGCCGCCTTTACGAAGTTTTTCAGCGATGGTGATCACACCAGTAAGCCAGAATGCGTTTTCCGCGTCTGTCCCCACGACAAATCGAAGAAACACGGCAATCTCTCCATCATCAATCGCATGTTCCAGATCAGACGGTCGGAATGAGAATACTTTTACTTCGACCGATAGGAAAAGGGGGAGTTGAAGGGATCGATTGGGTTTCAAGTCGGAGCACGAGGCAATCCTCATCTCTGATCGAGGTTTATCAGCGGAACGGATGTCTCCTTTAAACCTCTGCCTTGAACGGGGGTCTCGAAACAACAAAGCGCAACCACGGAACCGCCTTGGCGGGCTTCATGCAAGTCGCTGGTGAACCGCGTCAATAACCCCGTCGCTGATGCGTTACGACCGGCTCAAACTGTCGCCCGCGCAAGACGGCCTCATCGGGGCGAACTTCGTCGAGGCGTTTCCCTTCGGCAAACCATCGTCCTTTACGGTACTCAAACATCGCGGTCGCATGCCGGGGCTGAGGGTAACCAAACTCGTCGTAGGCCTGACCATCGAAGTGGACGCCGATCATGGCGAGCAGCACTCGTGACCTTCGGTCACGCGCCCAGAGTACCTCATCATGCCAGTGGGCATCTTCCCAGCGGAGACGCTCGAGCGGGTCGACCTTCGCGAGGGCCCCCAAAAAATGGGCTTCAAGCCATTCACGCTGCATGCGGAAATGCTCGCGGGCCTGATCAACGTGCATCTCTTCGGAGAATTGACGAAACGGCCGCCGGAGAAAAACCCAGCCGACAGCCAAGCTCGCCGGCACCACGACGCACCAGATGACGAGTCCCATAGTTCGAGCCCCCGGCCGATCCTTGGTGGAAGGGAAGATCAATGAATTCTAGCGCAGCGCGACGTCTTGCCGCAAGAAGCCGTTAAGGTTCATTGAAAAAATTATGAATCTCAGGAAGTCCTTCGTTCGATTGATGGTCTCGACACCGCCACATTCCTCCAATGTTATGATCAGGAGCCCCTCCCCTTGCCTGCCAAGCTCGGTTCTCACATGTCGATGGCCGGGGGCTACGACCGCGCTGTTCGCGCGGCGGCGTCATTCGGGTTTCAGTCGGTTCAGCTCTTCACCAAGAACAATAATCAATGGAAGGCCCCAGTTCTGTCGGAGTCACACGTCAACGCCTTCCGGACCGCCTTGGCCGAGACAGGTATCGTCGACCCTGTGGCGCACAATTCCTACCTAATCAATCTGGCCAGCCCGAATGACACGCTCTGGAATCAATCCATCGACGCGATGACTGTCGAAGTTGAACGCTGTCAGGCACTCGGGATCGCCGACCTTATCGCGCATCCTGGCGCACACACCGGCTCTGGCGAGGAAGCCGGGCTTTCAAGAATCGCGACCGCCCTGAACGAGATCCATCGAAGGACATCGGGAACGATGGTCACCATCGATCTGGAAACCACCGCTGGCCAGGGCACTTGCCTGGGCAGCGCATTCTCGCACCTCGGGTCGATTCTGGCGCGCGTCAAGGAACCAGAACGCCTTGGCGTTTGCGTGGATACGTGCCA
>JAYVYS010000167.1:0-14891 GCA_043784005.1 Isosphaeraceae bacterium | reverse complement strand
GAAGCCGCGACAACGCGGAATCAGCCCAGACGCCGAAACCACCCGAGTCGTCATGCCTTCATCTTCCCAAACTACCCATCATCGCGCAATCGCCCTGGTCCCGGGCCATCGTCCGCCGCGAAGCCGAGACGCGGCAACGTTGAAGAAGTGGTTTTGACTCGCGGCGCGAAGTAACGCCTTTTGGCAAATCGACCGTGAGATTTTGTCGACGCCCACCCCATTGCGGTTCCTGCGGGCTTCAATCATCAAAGCGCGAGATGTTGCCCTAACCAACGGAAGACGGGCTCGTGGTTGCGGCGGAAGTAGCGAAGCCCATGCTCGGCATCGGGGTCGCTTTCCAAGGTCACCCCGATGCCCCTCTGCGCGGCCAGCCAGGCGAACGACTGATTGTGAGCGTCAAAGTTATAGCCGTCGCGGCCGGCGTAGTGGAGGTAGATCGCAAGCTCTCCCGGCTGCAACCCGGACTGATCGATCAGACTGGCCGGGTTCGTCGCGGCGACCCGCGATAAGACCTCGTCGGGCCGGCTTCCGAAAACCGGCTCCAGGAAGAACCGGGCCCTGACCCGCCTCAGCCCGCCATAAAAGCGGCCGACCAACCGCCCCGGTTCATATTTTGTTTGCCAACGATAAGTCTCGGGGTGAAAGTCTTCGAGAACGTCATCGTGGCAGTTGTCATAAAGCAAGTTCACCGGCGCGGCCATCGTGGCGACCACCCCGAAGAAATCACGATGTCGGATCGCCAGCGACAAGGCTCCGTAACCGCCTCCCGAAACTCCGAAAATCGCGTGAGAGCGGCGATCGGAACGGACCGCGTACCGGCTCATCACGAACGGGATGACCTCGCTCATGATGTGGTCCTCGAACCGCCCACTGACGCCGTTGATGTAAAACGACGGCTTCGCAGTGAGTCGATTCGTGCCGTCGATCGTGCCATCAGGGCAAACAACAATCGCGTGCGGAAAGGTGCCGGCCTCCATCATCCTGTCGAGTTCGCGGAGGCGGCCCGAGTTAATGAAGTTCTGCTCGTCCACCCGGGCGAAATGGAAATAGAGGATAAGGGGATACGCCTTGTTGGGGTCGTAGCAAGGGGGGAGGTAGACATAGGCGTCGCGCGGGCGGCCGAGGATCGGCGAACAGATTCGATGATCCGCACCATGATTGTGCGTGTAGTCAACAACCCTGCCGGCCAGTTGCCTGTTCAGGCGATCCACACTGGCGAACGACCGGAACTGGGCCTGCGAAGGCGTGCTGAGACTCAATAGCACCAGGCAACTGAAACTGAAATAGCGCATAGATACTCCCGAACCTGGGCGATCGCACTCCATACCATCGCATATCTCTTATCATCGGCGACAAACGACGTTTCGCTTGCCCCGTGCTTTCATCATCTGGGCGTGACCCTTCCGATTGAGCAGGCGAAATCGAGTGTTGCCGCCGGGCCGCGATTGTTCACGACTCGGCGTTCCTGTTGGTGCCGGAGTTGGCCAAGGCGATGGAGCAGTTGAGAGAGGAGAAGTTCGCTAAACTGATGGCTTACCTCCGCAACCCGGTGAATCGTCGCGTACGAACCAACAACCATGTGGAGCGGACCAACCGGATGATCCGGCTGCTGGAAAAAGTGCGTTACAAATGGCGGCGGCGGAACACGCTGGTGCGATTCGTGGTGTTGACACTGGACAGGATCTGGCGTGCATGGGCTCCAGATAAGGTGACGAGGGTTCAATCGCCACTGCCAGACAAGAATGGCGACAAACAGGGTCATGAAGCACAACGATCACGGCGAGTTGCCTGAAATGTGCTGAATTTCGCCCAGAAGTGTCAGAAATTGCTCTTCACAAGGTTGGGCCAGAGTGTATGTTGAAGGTCGGGCCGGATTCTCGGCGGTCGGGGCTCGGGTTGATCAGAATCCGGGTGATCTGTTTCTGGTGAGCCGTTCTTTTCGTCATTTCGCCTTTGCATCGGAAACGGCTCACACTCGCATTCATTGGCTTCATTTCGGCTCGAAAGAGAGGGGTTCGTCGATCGACCCCCTCGCTCCAGGGCGAGTCGCGCACCGCCCTTGAATCGTCGGGCGGCGTTGCGCTTTTCGCTTCGGTCAACGGAGGTGTTGCGCCATGGAATTTGAGTCGACACGAAGAACGCGGCGGCAGGTTCGCCTCGGGATCGAGTCCCTGGAAAAGCGAGAGGTTCCCGCGACCCTCAAAGTAATGGGAGTCGCCGAACTTGTGTCGGCGATCGCGGCCGCCGCCAACACGTCGGGGCCGACCACCATCCTAATGGCCCCGGGAACTTACCGTGTGGGGGGGCTCAAGGTCGTGAACGCGAAGGATCTCACGATCGAAGGAAATACGAGCAAAGGGACCGTCTCGATCATCGGCGATCGGACCAACCGGATTTTCGAAGTCGATGGCGGCAGCGTAACGTTCTCAGGCTTGAACATCAGTGGAGGCGGGGGCGTCAGCCAGGGGGGCGGCATCAACGCAGTGAACGCCGACGTAACGCTCAAGAGCACCTCGGTGACGGAGAACACGGCGAGAACCGCAGGGGGCGGAATCGCCGCGATCGGGGGTTCGCTGAACATTGTCAGCGGCACGATCAAGGGCAACAGCGTCGCCGGTGGTTCCACCGAGTTGTTCGGCGGCGGGATCGCCGCGCAGAACGGCACGCTGAACATCTCCAAAAGCACGATCGAGAACAACCTCGTCGCCAGCG
Source organism: Isosphaeraceae bacterium (assembly GCA_043784005.1). Taxonomy (GTDB): domain Bacteria; phylum Planctomycetota; class Planctomycetia; order Isosphaerales; family Isosphaeraceae; genus JAYUFP01. The sequence continues at coordinate 12,179 of JAYVYS010000167.1, read as the reverse complement.
GTTCGAACACGATGTTTGGAGGTGGGATCGCCGCCTTGAACACGCCGGTTTCGCTTTCGAACACCACCCTTTCCGGCAACGGCGCACTGTTCATCGGCCACAGTCCCCAGGGCGCGGCGACCGGCGGCGCGATCTTTGAACAGGGAAGCACGCTCAGTATCTCGAACAGCACGCTCGCCAAGAACGAGGTCAACGTCACGATCAAAGGCACCGCCGCCGCAAGCTCCGGAGGCGCGGTGACCACCGTGGGAACCAACGTGACCGTCAATGGCGGCGCGGTGACCGGCAACACGCTCAACGCCGTGAGTGCTCAGGGTGAGTCCAACCTCGGAAGCGCGTTTTCAACCCTCGGCGGAAGCCTCAACATCACCGGCACGACATTCACCGCCAACACACCCAAGAGCCTGAAAAACGTCTTCGATCACCCGGGTGCCGCGGTCGTCCTTCAAGACGTGACCTTCAACGGCAAAAAAGTGAGCAAGACACTCTCCTGATAGAAAATGTGGATATGCTGCTATCTCGCCCCATCTTGATGGAACATCCGGAGTGCCTCGTCGCCCGGACCGGGTTGGGGTAGAATGCCGGCATTGACCTTTTGCCAAGGAGGGAACCGATGTTTAACCTGTCAGAAGCAGCTTTGGAGTTGTTGCGGCGGCGATTCGAAGGCCAGCGGATCGCGGTTACCGACCAAACGCGGGAAACTTATCGCGAGTTGGCGCGAGCGGGGCTCGCCGAGCCGATATCTGGCTTCGTCGGAGGTCCTGAATCGCATTTCCGCCTCACCAAGGAAGCCTGCGACCGGCGCGAGGAATGGTTCACTCTCGCCCCTGGTCTTCCGCGATAACGCGCAGGAGATGCCGGGCTTTTTCACCCAGAGGCAACAAAGTGTCAGGTGACGCCGCCACCGCTGCTTCATGAGAACCTCGTGCCGCCTCTTCGTATTCGTGGACGATGGTAGCATCAATCCTGTCACGGAGCCGGGATTTCTCCCAGATGGCCCGTGCCTTTGGACCCATCTCGGCAGCGTTCAACTTGGGGTTCAGAACACCGCTATCCACGCTGATGCGCCCACCGGTGGCATTCCCTCCTCCGGTGCGCTCGTAGGGAAAGAAGCACCGCCACACGACACCATACTCATGGTCGCTGCTGCCAATCTGCTCCTCGGGGATATCGAGCGCGTGCATTCGCCCCTCGACGGAGTTCTCCAGCCGGTCCACCCAGGTAGGGGCGAATTCCTCGGCATGGTCGGCGGGGTCATCGGGCGGCCTCGACATGAGGCGAGATTATCACAGCCGTCACGGGCAATCCGGATGAATTGCTGTTAATCTTTCTCTCGGCTCGCGGTTCCCTTAAGAAGTCACCAAGACAAGACGGACGGCCTCACCTCGCCGTGATTCCCTCCCGCGCACCTCTCGATCGACCGGAAGGAACGCCCCATGTCCACGCCGCGCCGGCATTTTTTGAGCTTCGCCGGCACGATCTCGCCCGCGCCCTATTTCGCGATCGGGCTGACACTGACGCTCATCAAACAGTGGCTCGATCGCATGGTGGCAACCGGGGTGTACGGGCGGCCGTGGTCGCCTTGGAGTTACGCGGTCACCGGCGAGGTCGGCGGGCTGCTCTCGCTCGACCAGGACGACCGGGTGTTCTACGCGGTAATGCTGACGCTGGCACTGCCGTTCGTGGTGGTCGGGCTAGTGCTGACGGTCCGGCGGCTGCGTGACGCCGGTTGGCCGCTCTGGCTCGTTGTGCTCTTCTTCGCCCCCATACCGATCAACATCGTCTTTTTCCTGATACTGAGCCTTATCCAAAGCCGATCACTCGCGATTTATGGCGCGGTGGGCGACGTGACCGACGTGCCCGAGGCCACTAAGTTCGTCTCTCAAGACACATCTTATCGACGGGCACTCGCGGCGATCTTGATCCCGCTGCCCTTTTCCGCAGTCATCGTTTACTTCGGTACGCACGTCCTCGGAAATTACGGCTGGAGCCTGTTCGTCGGCCTGCCATTCGTGCTGCCGATGCTCTCGGTAATCCTCTACGGCGCTGGCCGCAAGCCGACGCCCACACTCAAACAATGCCTCAACATCGGCTGGCTCTGGCTCCTGGCGGCTGTGGTCACCGTGGTCGCGACCGCATTTGAAGGGCTCATCTGCCTGATCATGATGCTCCCTCTGGCCATACCTGTAGTGCTGCTCGGCGCGATGGTCGGATACTTCATCGTGAGTATTGGACCCAAACGTCCTCGCGAATTCGGCAAGATCGCGGCTCTCCTGGTCGCCCTCTTGCCGACGATGGTCGGGGCCGAACATCTCACCACCCCCAAACCCTTGCAATTCACCTGTCAAACCGAGGTTGTGGTCAATGCGCCTCCCGAAGCGGTCTGGCGGAATGTGGTCAGCTTCGCCGACCTCGACCCACCCACCGACTTCCTCTTCCGCGCGGGAGTGGCCTACCCCATTCGCGCCCGGATCGACGGCACCGGCGCGGGAGCCGTCCGCCATTGCGAGTTCTCCACGGGAGCGTTCGTCGAGCCGATCGAAGTCTGGGACGAGCCCAAGTTGCTCCGGTTCCGCGTGGCGAGCAACCCGTCGCCGATGCAGGAATGGAACCCGCTCTTCGAGATCCACCCGCCCCACCTCGACGGTTTCCTCGTCTCGAAGCGCGGCCAGTTTGAGCTGATCCCCCTGCCCGGCGGAAAGACCCGCTTGAAAGGGAGCACCCTCTACCAGCATGGCCTCTGGCCCGCGGCCTATTGGCGACTCTGGTCCGACCCGATCATCCACAAAATCCATAACCGCGTTCTTGAACACATCAAGACTTTAACCGAGCGCGAAGCCGGAGTCGGAGGATAACACTTTCGTATATCCGCAATTTGCGGACCAGCCGTTGCGTGTTCGCCGTCCCGGGCGCTTGCGTGTTTGGATTCGGCTCCGTACCTTGAACTAACGTTGAACAACGAGTTCGGTGCCTGGACGCCCAATGACGCACGAGGTTTCGCAATGACCCAGGTCGCGGAGACGGCCCCGAAATCGAAAACACATTCGCTCCCTCGACCGATCCGCAGGGCCTTGGGACAGATCGACCGACGGCTCCGGGGCATCGCGGCCTTGCAAGGTCTGGGGTCGTTTGCGCTCGTTGCTTCGATCGGGGCGGCGGTCGGGATGGCGGTCGATTTCGCCTGGGGTCTGCCTCCCTTGGCGCGCTGGGGAGTCTGGATCTGCTGGGTTGTCGCGGTGGCGGGAATGCTGCTCGCGGGGCTCTGGCGGGTGCTGGGCCGCCGGTCAAGAGCGATCGAACTCGCGGCGGTGATCGAGCGGGGCGACCCCGCGTTTCGCGAACGCCTCACCGGCGCTGTCGGCTTGTTCGGAGCGAACGCGCACGGCTCCCCCGCCTTGATCGCGGCCCTGACCGAAGATGCCTCGGAACACGTCGCCGCCATCGACCTGAGTCGCGCAGCGCCCTCGGGTGCGGGCTGGAAACGGCTCGTGCAGGGAGTCGCGACCGTGGCGCTGATCGCCGCGCCCACGTTGATCTGGGACGAACCTTGCGGCCAGCTCGCGCGGCGATTCTTTCAACCCTGGGTCAACATGGATCGCGTCGGCCGCTTCATCATCTCGGTCGAGCCGGGAGATACCGTTTTGGCGTTGGGCGACGACCTCAACGTGTCGGCGCGGATCGTCGCCAGGTTCGGCGGAACGGCTCCCGAAGGCGTCTCCCATCTGGAATGGACCGACGCGACAACGGGGCGTAAGCGACGGAGTTTGATGGAGGCGGCACCGGGCGAGGATCGCGCGTTTCACGCCGTGTTGCCCCGTCTGGCAGGCTCGATCAACTACCGAGTGGTGAGCCGGTCGGGCGAGAGCCGCGTGTTTCGCGCGGAGGCGATCGCGCCGCCGAGCGTCTCGGCGATCTCGGCGCGGGTCGAACCCCCCGCTTATACGAAGATGCCGGCGACCGTCGCGCGCGATCCTTCGCGGATCGATGCCTGGGAAGACAGCCGCGTGACCCTGACGGTGACCCCGAGCGTCTTCGTGACCGCGGCTGAACTGACCTGGCCAAGCGTCACGAAAAGCGATGGCCAACACCAGGCGATGATCCTCTCCGCCGATGGCAAGACGGCCAACGCGACACTCACGGTGTCGAAAGCGGGTGAATACACCTTCAAGCTCAAGGAATCGCATGGGTTGATGAGTCGGCCCGAGCCATCGCGGCGGGTGGTCTTGCGGATGGACGCTCCGCCGGTTGTCGCCACGAAAGGCTCCGAAGACGTCAGCGAAGCACGCGACGACGACACCTTGCGCGTGGCGGTGGCGGCGCGGGACGATGTGGCGGTCGCCTCCGTGGAACTTCATTACACGGTCGAGCGGGCGAGCGCCGCGGAGGATTCTCCAAAAGACAAAGGGACAATCGTCGCGAAGCTCGACGGCCTAAACACGGCGAACGCCCGCGGTGAGATCGCGCTGAGCTTGAAACCGCTAGGGGTGAAGCCGGGCGACGTGGTGGCGTATCTAGTGAGAGTCACCGACAATCGCCCCCAGCCAAAAGGCCCGAACGTGGTCTGGTCGAATGCGCGCCGGCTGGTCATCGCCGCGAACGCCGCGCCGCTGTGGTCGCAGCAGAACCAGGCGGATCGCGAGGCGATCAAGACGACGATCGAAGCCTTGAAAAAAGCCGCGGCCGAGAATCGCCAACAAACCGAGCAGCTTCGTTACGCGGCCGACGCCGTGCTTCGTGGCAACGGCGAATGGGACCGCGACCGCAAGCAGGCACTCGGACGCCGCGAAGCCGAGGCACGGTCCTTGGGCGAAAAGCTTGAGGCCCTCGCGGCGGATCTCGACAACGACCCCACCTTTCGACCGCTCGCGCGACCGGCCCGACAAGTGGCGAAGGTCGAGGCCGAGGCAGCGCGTGCCACGCTCGACGAGGCCCGTCAGGCCAACGATCCGGCGCTGCGGCTCGCCGAACTCCGACAGGCCGACATCCGTTTGGGTGCCGTGGTGAACCGCCTCGACGAACTTCAGCGCCAGTTCAACGACATCGCCGGCCGCGAAGACGACCGCCGCCGCCTCCAAGACCTCGCCGACCGCCAGGCTCAGGTTGCCGAGCACGCCGAAGCCGATGCCCCTCACGACCGCGCCAAGCTCGATCAGCTCGAAGCCGAGCAGAACCGCGTCAAGAACGATCTCGACGCCCTCCTGAAGAAATCACCCGCGCTCAAGGCCGAGGTCCTCGAAGCGCAGGCCAACGAGGCCGACGCCCTCGCCAAACGTGCTCGTGAGATCGCTAACCGTCAGCGCGAGGAAGCAAGAAAGTCCGCCGATATGTCGAAGAATGCCGGGGCGCTCCGTAAGCTTGCCGCGGAGCAACGCGACATCGAAGACGACGCCCGCCGCCTCGCCATTGACGCCGACACCCCGCTCACCGAAAACGGCCGGGGCAGGCTCAATACCGACCCGATCCGTCACGCCGCGGAACCTCTCGAACGCGGAGAAATCGACCAAAGTCGCCAGCAACTTCAAGTGGCCGAGGCCGAGCTGAGACGCTTTGCCCGCGACCTTGATGATGTTCCCGGCGACCTCAAGGCACTGGCCCGCCGCCTGGCCGCACGTCAAGATCAACTCGCCAATGAGATTCTTGAAGCGTTGGGAGAGGCGCGCGGCAAGCCCACTCTGCCCGCCGACGAGAAGCAAGGTCTCACGAAAAAGCTCGCCCCGCTGACAGAGCGGCAAGAGGCCATCGCCGGACTTGTCGCCGCGATGCTCGACACCAAGGAAGCAAAGGCCGACCAGCATCCCGGGTTCCCCGTCGACGCCGCGCGTTCCGCCGTTGACGCCCTGAGAAAAGCCGCCGCCGTAGGTGCCGATCCCGCCCACCCTCGGGATGTCGAAGCCCTGGTTAACAACGCCCGCAACACCATGCACAGGCTCGCGGGCTCGATCCCCGACTCGTGGCAACACGGTGAGCCGACCCGCCGAGACATCGCCGAGGCGAGACAGGCCGCCGATCACGCGGCCAGGGACGCCGAGCATCATCTTCGCGAGACCGAACGCCTCCTCGAAAAAGAGCCCGCGCGCGCCGCGGTGGATCTCGCCAACCGGCTCAACTCCGTGGCCGATCGTGCCCGAGACGCCGCCAAGAAGCTGGAATCCATCGACGCTCCGCCACGGCTGGCCCCTCAGCGCGATCGTGCCGGCAACCGCGCGCGGAAGCTCGCGGAAGCCATTGAGGCCCTTCGCGCCGAGGCCCCGCGCGATCCCAAAGCGCCCGGCTTCGACGCCGCGCGTGCCAGAGCCTTGCGCGACACTCTCCAGAACGCCGTCACGGAAAATCGTGCCGCGTTCGACCGGCTCGATCAAAAGCTCAACGGACAAGTTCCCGCCGATGACGTCGTGGCCGAGCTTCTGGAGGAACAACGTCAGCTCACAAAAGCAACTCTCGATCAAGACGAATCGGAAATCGCCGCGAATCAAGCCCGGATTGCCACGGCCTTGCGAAACCTTCCCGCGCCCGATGCTCGTCTGGAGCTTGCCGAGGCGGTTCGCCTGGCTGAACGCGCGGTCGAAGGCAAGGATGCCGAGCGAACCGAGGCGGTCAAAGGGATCGCCGCGCTGGCGGAGCGGCTCACGGCGAAAGTGGAGAAAACGGAGGCGAAGCCCGGCACCGACACTCCGCGCGACCCCGAGCTGATGCTCGACCCAGCCTTGGCGGTAAAGGCTCAAGAGCTTGCACGTCGCGAGCGCCGGGTCCGCGAGAGTTTGCAAACACTGCTGGGGGAACGGGTCGCGCCGCAACAAGACGTTCGTCGCGAGGCTGCCGAGCTTGGTCGCGAACTCGCCGATCTCCGCGACCGTGCTCGAGAAATGAGCCCCCGCGCCGCGGGACCGGCCAATGAAGCCGCCGCGCTTCTGGGCGAGCATGCTCCGCGCGCGATGGACGAGGCCGCGAACCACCTGGCGCAAGGAAACCCCACCCCCGCGCGAGACACCCAGCGCCGCGCTGCCGAACTTGCCGAACGCGGTGCCCAAAACGCCGAGGATCTCGCCGCAGCCCTCCGTGCCGATCGTGGCGGGAAACCCGAATCCGAGGCCAAGCATCACGCCGCGCCCAATCCCTTGGCAGCGGCTCGCGAGGCGATGGCACAGGCGACTCGCCAGCTCGGCAAGGCCCGCGAGCAAGGTCAAAACCCCGATGCCCTCGACGGTGCCAAGGGTGCGATCCGAAATGCGGCCGAAAAGCTTCAGACCGCCGCTCATAGCCAAAATCAAGGCCCGAACGCCCAATCCCTGGCGAAGACTCCGGGGCAACCTTCGACCGACGCCCCTGCCAAAGACCCCGAAGGCGGACGCGCGGGTACCGCCACACCCGAGACCCTGCGCGAGCTTCAAGAAATCGTCCGAAGCAAAACCGGCCGCTCCTGGGGCGAGCTTCCCGGACACCTTCGCACCGAGATCCTCCAGATGTCTCAGGGCCGGTATCGCGACGAATACGCTCGCTTGATCCAGCTCTATTTTCAAGAGATCGCCGCGGACGCGAAGGGGAAACCGTGAGCCGTTTGCCATGTTGCGACATCACACTCGTTCCCACGGTCTCCGTGGGAATGCCTTCCCCGACGCTCCGCGTCGTCTTCGCGCGGAAATATGCGGACGCGGAGCGTCACAGACGACATTCCCACGGAAACCGTGGGAACGAGTCAGGCGGGAATCGTATGGTCCGCTGCGCGGATCGAATTTTGTCCTCGATTGCGATTATATTGCTTCTCCTTTTCCAGCCTCCTCTCCGCGCCCAGGACCTTCCCGCGCCGCGCCCCGCCTCACCCACCGCCGACCTTGCCGTGAAGCGCGGGCTGGATCATTTGAAATCCACGCAAAAGCCCGATGGCGCGTGGGAGTCGGGCGGGTTCGGACGGGCGACCTCGGTCACGTCGCTCGCGGTCATGGCGTTCCTCGCCGCCGGGCATGTTCCCGGAGAGCCGGGCCCTTATCGCGAGACCGTCGAACGGGGAATCCGCTACGTGCTTGCTCATCAACGGATCGATGGCATGCTCGTTTCAAATGCCAGTCACGGGCCGATGTATTGTCATGGGATTAGTACGTTGATGCTTGCGGAGGTCGTCGGCATGACGTCCGACCCCGCCCTGACCGACCAGGCGCGCGCCGCGCTCTCAAAGGCGATCAAGCTCATCATCTCGGCCCAAGACCTCGCCAAGAACCCTGAGAACGCAGGGGGCTGGCGCTATCAGCCGGTCAGCCGAGACAGCGACATCAGCGTCTCCGGATGGCAGCTCATGGCCCTTCGCGCCGCGCGTTCGGCAGGGTGCGCCGTCCCTTCGGAAAACATCGACAGAGCGATTGCCTATCTAAAAAAATGTTCCGTCAACGGCGGAGGTTTCGCCTATCAGCCCGGCCAGTCGCCCAACAACCCCAGGACAGGCACCGGCGTCCTCGCCTTGGAGATCTGCGGCGAACATCTCACGCCCGAGGCCGTCGCGGGCGCGGATTATTTGCTGGCGCATCCCGCCAAATGGTCAAGCCCTTACTTTTTTTATGAAGTTTATTACTGTTCACAAGCCATGTTTCAAATGGGCGATAAATATTTTTTAGTGTACTATCCCAAGCTCGTGACCATCTTGCTCGACCACCAGGATCGCGACGGAAGCTGGCTTTCCGGCGACGGCAACGACCGCTCCGGAGGCCGTAATTATTGCACCGCGATGGCCATTCTGGCGCTGGCGGTCGAATATCGCTATCTGCCGATTTATCAGAGATAGTGGCGATCGCCAAACAAAAAAAGACCGCGCCGGTGGGGCGTGGTCTTTTTGATTTCCCGATGTGTTCCGGGGAATTCCCGGCTCAGGTCACGGGGCCTTCTTCTTGGCGACGGCCTCGATCTTCGAAGCGACGGCCTTTTCGTGAGTGATCTTCGCCATCACTCCCTTACGGCCCTTCTCAATCGCCTTCGCGACGCCCTTCTCGGTCTTCTCCAGGTCAAACTTCGAGGTTTCACCCTTCCCGTTGACGTACTCAGTGTTGTCGGTGACCGTGACTTCGATCTCTTTATCTTCACCCTTGGGCATGACCATCAGCTTCTTGCCCGCGACATCAACCTTGGTGATGACGCCAAACAACTCGTCCGCGATCACCGGGGCGGCCAGAACAGCCAGCGCCACCAGGCCCGAAGTCAACGTCATCAGAAACGTGCGACGATTCTTCATCTGATCTTCTCTCCCTTTGTGTATCCGATGAAACACGATCGACCGAACAATCCCAGAATCGATCGACCCCCAAACTCCACCGAGGGACCAATTCCGCCTCTGGAATCGTCCCGATCAAATTGAATATTCGTTCGATCAGCGGAGTTTCGTCTGCACAATATCAACCCCGACGACTCGGAAAGGTAGCGAAATCCGGGCGGAATCGCGGATTTTCGCTCCCGCACCAATCATACCGTGCATGCAATTGCTGGTTTCCGGATGGCCGATGCCCTTGATCCGCCATCCACTATCTCCCATCCGTCATCTCATCCCCCTAGACAAGCGATCTCCCGAACGCCTCATGGAGCGTCCAGCGAGCACGCAAAAGCGAGGGCGATTCGGCAAACCCGACCCCCAGGCGCTGGATCGCGAAGGGCGCGGTTGTGCCTGGGCGGTTTACTCCCGCAACCGACGAAAACGCGACGCGGTAGCCCGACTCGCGCGCAAGGCGTTCGGCGGTCGCGTCGTATGCGCCTGGCCATCCATAAGGATACGCTACTGCCGGAACTTCGCGGCCGAGGTTCGCCTCAAGGATGCGCTTCGATCGCGAAAACTCGTCGCGCTGGTCCTCTTCACTCAGCCAGATGAGCTTGCGGTGGCTATGCGCGTGCGAGCCGACATCGCAGCCGGAGTTCGCCAACTCGCGAAGTTCGTCCCAAGACATGAACCGATCACGTCCCAGTGAAGGAACATCGGCCGACACCTTGGCGCGGGCTTCCAGTTCGGCGAAATAGGCGGATTCATCGCCGACAGGGTGATCCCGAAACGCGCGCACCACCTGGAAAACGGCCTCGGACCTTGACAACGCTCTCAAATCCACCGCGATCGGCACGGGGCGTTCCAGCCGCAACACGGGAACATGTGAGCGACCGACCGTCCAAGCGATCCGGTCCCACCAAGGAACGAACGGGCCTTCAAAAAACCCGGTCGGTATGAAGAACGTCGCGGGGATTTTCAATGCTTTCAACACGGGCAACGCGGCGACGAAGTTGTCTCGGTATCCATCGTCAAACGTCACCAGGGCGGTGGGCCGGGTCAGCGGAAAGCCGCGTTCCGCCAGCGTGATCACATCGCCAACGCTCACGATCTCGTGGCTTTTCTTGAGCGCTTGAAGGGTGCGTTCCAGAGTCTCGACCGTGGCCGAATAAATAGGTGCGTAGTCGTCGCCATCCTCGGGATTGCCGATGCGATGATACGTCAGCACAAGCAAGCCGGGCCGCCGCGCAATGCGTTCGACCAGGCGAATCAAGCCCGCATCGGCCATCCGCCGGGCAAGAAACTCTCGCTTGTTCGGGATCAAGACCATGAGAGATTTTCGTAAAAGCTACTTAAGATCATGTGTACGCGTAATCCGCTTCTAGCGGCGTGAGATGAAACGTCGCCCCGGCTGGCATTTTCTTGGCCCGGTCTCTCAGGCGAAATTCCAGGTCGTGTACCCTGGTGTACCCCGAAGCCGCGAGCGCCCGGACGGTCCATTTATTGGCGGCGAATGCCACGGCGATGTCGGCGCTTCGCGATCTTAATTCGTTGGTCAAGATTACGATCGCCGCATGCCACGTGTTATCGTCGTCGACGAGCAGGCACTCGGCAATCTTGCCTATCTTCACTCCGCCGGGACCGGGCACAATCGTAAGGATCGCGAACCCTCGCAAAATGCCATCGCGCAAAAGCTGCCAGCCGCTCACCCCTCCTCCGGGAAATCCCAGAAAGGAATTGAGCAAGCCGGGCGCGCGTGTGGTGAACACGGCGCGCGCTTCATACGCCTGAAGGATCGATAGAATCTCATCCCCGAATTTCTCGACCCGTCGGATCTCGACCCGCGTTCGAGGTGAGATTGGCGGTTTTCCAATCATTCCGACAACATCTTTCGCCGCGCGCAATACCCGACCGCCAAGCCCGTGCGTCGGGTCTCGGAAACGGTACGACGGGCGCAAGACCCGGTGGTACACCGGTACTTTGGCAATCAGCCCGTATCCTCCGCGATCGATCACGCCGCGCCCCGCGGCGCTGCCGCCAAAGCCGAACTGCGTGTCGCTTGACTGGTGGGCGCGTCGCATCAAAAGGCCGCCCGCCCCTTTGCCCTCTTCCGAGGTGAGCCAGTCGATCATATGTAACGTCGAAACCCCTTCCGCAGGCAAGCCGCCGCCGTGAAATCGGCCGGGGCAAATCCCCACGTGCCCCACGATCCGGCCTGTTTCTCGATCTTTCGCGAGATAGCTTCGAGGCAAGTCGCCGGCCTCCGCGCCTCGGGGGTCGAGATACTTCCAACGAAGCACATCAACCGCGGCGAAGGTCGCGTCGAGAGAAGCGTGGAAGCCTTTGATCAAGAATTCGCCGAGTTCGGCCAGGTCGGAGGAGGTGAGAGGGTGGATCTCGTGGTGCGCCATGAGCCGTTGCGTCAGGCCTCCGGGGGCGCCCCGAGATGCTCGTGCGCCATCCATGCCCGGGCGCTCGCGCGATGGGCTTCGGTGACATGGCCCGACACCGCCGCTAGCGCTCCGGCCAGCACGCTCGCGTCGTCGCTATAGCCGACCAGGGGCATGAGGTCGGGTATGGCGTCGAGCGGCAAGATGAAGTACGCCAAGGCCGCCGCCGCGATCCCTTTCACCCACATCGGGGTTTTCGGGTCGAGCATGCAAAAGTACATTGCCACCGTCGACTCGGCCAAAGGAATCCGGTTCAGGTAGCGCTTGGCCTTGGCGACAAACCCTTCGCGAGCGGCTTGCTCGTTCCTCTCGGCGTCGCGACCCACGAAGTCGCCAGGGTCGACCGGAACCTTCTTCCAGAGGGCCAAAGACTTCAGCCGGTTCTTCATTACGAACACATCTCGCGCGAGGTTGGCGGCTCATGAGAAGGAGAAGTAGGGTGGGTCGAGTCTTCGAGGTCCACCATCGGGGTTAATCGTGGTGGGCCTCGAAGACTCGAC
>JAYVYS010000166.1:0-2467 GCA_043784005.1 Isosphaeraceae bacterium | reverse complement strand
AGGCTTCCCACCGAAGAGGAGCGACTTGTAGGCCGCGAAAGCCTGGAATTGTTTGCAAAACATGGCAAGGTGGATCCATGGGCGGCCTACTGCCATGTTCTGCTATGCACAAACGAGTGGCTGTACATTGACTGAAGGATCGAGGTTCTTGGCATGTCACGCGATCGGCCGGTGAATCGACGAAGGGCTTTGAAGACGTTCGCCAACGGCTTCGGGATGTTGGGATTGGCCGACCTGCTCGCGCGCGAGTCTTTCTCGCAGGGAACCCCGGGCGGGGAGGCGGATCCTCTGGCGGTGAAACGCCCGATGTTTCCGGCTCGGGCGAAACGGGTGATTTTTCTTTTTATGTCTGGGGGTCCGTCCCACGTTGATCTATTCGACCCGAAACCTCGACTCGCCAAGGATGACGGCAAGCCCTTGCCGTTTGAACAGCCTCATCTGGTTCGCACAAAGACCGTTAATATCTTGAAATCGCCGTTCAAGTTTGCCCGGCATGGCCAGTCGGGAATCGAGATGAGCGAGTTGTTTCCGGAGCTTTCGACGTGCGTGGACGATCTGTGCGTGATCCGTTCAATGGTCGCGGACAATATCAACCACAATGGCGCATGCTTGCAGATGAATACAGGCGAGCAGGCGTTTTCAAGGCCGAGCATGGGGTCGTGGCTTCTTTACGGCTTGGGGAGCGAGAACCAGGATTTGCCGGGGTATGTGGTGGTGAGCCCCTCGCAGCCTGCGCAGGGGGCTCCGCTTTGGGGGTCAAGCTTCTTGCCCGCGGCCTATCAGGGGACTTTGGTTTCGAACCTGGACGACCCGGTGGCGAACCTCAAGAATCCAAGCGAGTCGGTGGAGCTTCAGAAACAGGAGCTCGAAGCGCTAAGACGTTTGAATGGATTGCACAAAGGGGAGAGGCAAGACAGCCGGGCGCTTGATGCTCGGATTTCGTCGTTCGAGCTTGCTTTCCGGATGCAGGCGGAGGCGCCGGAGTCGTTCAGCGTGGGGTCTGAGTCGGAGGCGACGCGTAAGCTTTACGGCCTGGACGACCCGGTGACGGCGATTTTTGGACGCCAGTGTTTGATGGCGCGTCGACTCTCGGAGCGTGGGGTGCGGTTTGTGCAGGTGTATCACACGCAGACTTCGAGTCGATCGAGCTGCCAGCTCTGGGATCAGCACGGCGGGCTTCGCAAGGAGTTGCCCGCAAACTGCGCGGCGACCGACCGACCCATCGCGGGGCTCTTGAAGGATCTGAAGGCGCGCGGGCTGCTTGAAGACACATTGGTGATCTGGGGGGGCGAATTCGGTCGGACGCCCACGGCTGAAGGGACTGATGGGCGGGAGCACCATCCGTTTGGATTCACGATGTGGCTCGCGGGAGGGGGCGTCAAGAAAGGGTATGTGCATGGCGCGACGGATGAGTTCGGCTGGCACGCGGTGACTGACAAGGTCCACGTACACGACCTCCATGCGACCGTCCTCCACTTGCTCGGAATCGATCATACGAAGCTGACTTATCGCTACAGCGGGCGAGACTATCGATTAACTGACGTCTTCGGTAATGTGGTGAATTCGATCATTGCTTGAAGACATTCCATGCGCTTTGAGGAGATATTCATGCGCCGCCTGCGTTACATCGCCTGGATTCTTGTCGTCCTTCCGGGTCTCAGCCTGTCAACCAAGGGAGACGAGCCGTTCTACCTGAAGGATGGCGACAGGGTGGTTTTTTACGGGGACAGCATCACGGATCAGCGGCTTTACACGGTATTTACCGAAACATTCGCGGTGACGCGGTTCCCCAAGGCGAAAGTGACGTTCATTCACTCGGGGTGGGGCGGGGACAGCGTCAATGGAGGAGGCGGGGGGCCGATCGACGTTCGGCTCAAGAGGGACGTCTTCGCGTACAAGCCGACGGTGATGACGGTGATGTTGGGAATGAACGACGCGAGCTACAGGCTGTTTGATCCAATGATTTTTGAGAACTATACGAAAGGGTATAGACATATCGTTGAATCAGTGAAGAAGAACGCGCCGGGAATTCGAATGACTCTGATTCGGCCTTCTCCCTTCGACGACGTGACGCGGCCCCCGGCCTTTGAAGGGGGTTATAATGCTGTCTTGATTCGTTACGGCGATTTCGTCCAAGAGCTGGCGGGAAAGAACGGGCTGGATGTCGCCGACTTGAATAGTTATGTGGTCGACGCGACGAAAAAGGCGTTCGCGAGCGAGCCTGAGAAGGCGAAGGAGCTCAACCCTGACCGGGTTCATCCGAGCCCGAGCTGCCAGCTCTTGATGGCGGCGGCCTTGTTGAAGGCTTGGCATGCCCCCGCGGTTGTGAGCGAGGTGGAGATGGTCGTGAACGGCGAGCCGAAAGCGACAAGCCGGCACGCGGAGGTGACGGACCTTCGGCTGAGCGATGGTTCGCTCGCGTGGACTCAGCTCGACGAATCGTTGCCGTTTCCGGCCGATCTCAAAG
>JAYVYS010000165.1:0-4252 GCA_043784005.1 Isosphaeraceae bacterium | reverse complement strand
GACAGGCATCCGCTACCTCGTTCTCAACGAAACCCAACTCAAGAGCACCGGACACCTTGGCGCACTCGCGCGGAACCTCGTGGCCAACCGCGACCCGGTCGCTCGCTTCCCCGAGCATCTCCTACCTAATCAATTGCAGGTGATCGTCTACGACCTGTCAGCGGGCGAACATGAGCCAGCCAGCCTGGCGGTCGAGAATCGTGACTCGGCGGTTCGCTGAACGAGCTTGAGATTGTCGAACGGGCTTACTTCCGTTAGAAGCATTGCGATTCCTGGAAACCAATGCACGCACCACGGAAGGAAACGCGCGGGATGAAATCCGCGGAGACGGAAGCATCCGTCACACAGTCCGAGCCCCTCCCCCACCAACGCTTTCAGCCGATCGCACCCGCGCGCGCGAGGAGCGTTCCTTCTGCTTACCCCCTCGGCTTTCTCGGCATGCTCGTCTTGATCTTGGGGGTTGAGTCCTTCGTGATCCTGGGCGGCCCTCGATTCCTCGACCCGGTTGCGTTCAGTTGGAGTTGGAGCGCGAGCGCGGCCGTTGATAAGGCGCCGGGATCTGACATCCTCGTTCTGGGAGACAGCCTCGCCAAGCACGGCCTTGTGCCTCGAGTCATTGAGGAGGCCACTGGTCGGATCGCGTACAACCTCGCCGTCGCGGCCGGACCCGTCCCCGTCACTCAAACCATTCTCCGACGCGCGCTCGACTCCGGCGCCAAACCCTCGGCGATCATCTTCGACCTGAAGCCCGGCATGATGGTCGGCGGGCCCCGCTACGCGACTCGCTACTGGCCCCAGGTCTTGAGTTTCCCCGAGCTCCTCGGCCTCGCCCGGACGGCCCGAAGCGGACTCTTCACCGCCGAGCTGTTCACGGGCCTGCTCTTGCCTTCTTATCGCTCGCGACATGAGATCCGAGGCGAAATCATGGCCGCGCTCCGAAATGAAACCGGGCCGCTCCGGGCGATCAACTCCCTCTGCCGGCGAAACTGGACCGTCAACCAAGGGGCGAACCTCGCCACGCGTCGCCCTGCTTATCAGGGGATCGTCACCGAGTCTGAGCACGAAGAGCATCTCTCGAGCCGCTTCTCCGCGCACCGCGTCAACGCCGAATACGCGCGCCGGCTGGTCGCGATGGCGGCTGCACACAACATAAGAACTTACTTGATCATTCCGCCTTTTGTTCCTGAAATTCAGTCGCGACGTTATAAATCCGGCTCAGCGGCGAAATACACCCTCTTCGTGAAGTCGCTTCAGGATCGCTTTCCAGGGCTGACCGTGCTCGACGCAAGCGACTCGAGCTATCCCGCATCCGTCTTCGTCGACCCGATCCATCTTGATGCCGGAGGCGCAGTCGCTCTCTCAGCCGATTTGGCCGATATCCTTCAGCGCGACCTCAATAACCCTAAGCTTTCGCCACAGAAAAGACGCTGGATCTCATTGCCCCCTTATCGCCGGCGTTCGCTACCCGCCGAAATTGAAGATGTCGAGACGTCGCGCGAACGACTTGACGCCGCCGACCGCCGTTAATGACTTTACCGGTAAAGAGAGGAGATGTTGATGCGGATCGCCTGGTTCACTCATCGCTATCACCCCTGCGTCGGAGGCGCTGAGAATTACGGCCGGGCGATGGTTCGCCGATTCGTGGCGGCCGGCCACGAGACTGAGGTTATAACCAGCGACGCCCACGACCTCTGGTATTTCACCGATCGCGCCCGTCGACGCGTCGACGCCCCGGCCGTTTCCCAGGTCGATGGCGGCACAGTGAGACGTTTCCCCGTCAAGCATATTCCGATGCAACGCTACCTCGGCCGACTTCTCAGCTACGCCCCCCACTGGCCGACCCGCTGCCGCTCAGCTTCTTATATGCCGATACTCCCCGGCATCGAGCGAGTCCGTGGCGGATATGACGCCGTTTTCGCCGTCGGTTTTCCCTACACAGTTTTCTCCTTCGCGGCCCTCCAGACCGCACGGGCCGCGGGCGCCCCTCTGATTTTGACCCCCTTCCTCCACCTCGCGACGCCCGACGACCCTTATCGCAAGCATTACACCCGCCCCCATCAGATCAGGCTTCTCGCGAGCTCCCACACCATCATCGTCCAGACCCGGCTCGAAGCCGACGCCGTGGCGGAATGGGGCATCCCAACCTCCAAAATTCTCATCTTGGGCATGGCCGTCGAACACGCGGAAGTCACTGGCGGCAATCCTCGAACCCTTCGCGAAAGGCTCGAGATTCCCGACGGCCGCCAGACGATCGGTCACCTCGCCACGCTCGACCCGAACAAAGGGTCGACCGACTTGATCCGCGCCGTCGCGCGCCTTAATCAATCCCGACCCGAGCCTGCCGCGATCTATCTCATCATGGCGGGACCTAGTTCCCCGGATTTCGAGCGGTTTCTCGCCGAATTGCCCGGCGGCGCTCCCGCGTGGCTCAAGCTCCTCGGCCCTTTGCCGCTCCACGAACGGGCGGACCTCTTCGCGGCGATCGACCTCTTCTCGATGCCATCCCGCACGGACTCCTTCGGAATCGTCTTCCTTGAAGCCTGGGCCAATGGCCTTCCGGTCGTCGCCGCGGCGGCCGGGGGCGTTCCCGAGGTCGTTCGACACGGTGAAACCGGCCTTCTCGTCCCATTCGGTGATGTCGATCAACTCACAAGCTCACTCGCTGAGCTTCTTGCGAACCCCGCCAAGGCCAAAGCATTCGGTGCGGCCGGCAAGGCTCTCGTCAACCAGGGTTACACCTGGGACGATCGCTTCGCCACTCTCCTGGCCCGCACTCGGGAACTCGTGAGAACCCACAGCCCAATCAAGCGATCAAACTACCGGGAAATGTCGCCCAAAGTGGGCTAAAGACTGGACCTTTTCCTGATGAAATGAACGAGGAAGACCCTGATTCGATGGCCGGCTACCCGGCCACGCCTCTGTTCGAGAAGCTTAAAATCAAGCCAGGATTCCTCGTCGCGTTCGAAATCGCCCCGGAGTCGTTTGAAGCAACCATTGGACCCTTGCCAATTGACGCCGTAGATGTCGGCGCGAATCAGACGGAACTCGATCTCGTGGTCATTTTCACCACGTCGCGAAATGAACTTACGAGAAAATTTCAAGCATTTTCAAAACGTCTCACGTTGGCCGGGATGCTCTCGGTCGCCTGGCCCAAGAAATCATCAGGCAAGGCGACCGACCTGATCGAGAACTTCATCCGCGAGTTCGCCTCGCGGCCGGACTCGTCGACACCAAGGTCTGCGCCATCGACGACGTTTGGTCGGGACTCAAATTCATCGTTCGGCTCAAAGACCGTACCGTGGCTCGTGACTGACGCGACAGTCAAACAAATCGACAAGTAAAGCTGCTCAATCAATTATGTATGCGCTTCTATCGATTCGTGGTCCACTCGACGATCGATCGTGAAACTCCCTCTCCTGACGCTCGATGCTTACGACAAGACGATAACCGCGACAACCATGGCGATGAATACGAGAAAATCCGAGACCACTGGTTTGCGATTCATGGCGATGCTCCTTAGATGAACAATGTTCCATAATTTAAGTGAGCAATTCGCATACCATAGGCATAAAAGAGGGGTTCGAGGGTTCTTTTGCCCGAACCGTATGCAACCCTGACGAAATACCAGGCTCCCCGGTAATGAAACTCCGGAACGGTATCGCGGCCTTCGCGCAAGCGTCCATTTTCTGAGTCAAGGTCGTAATATCAAAAGCACTCCAACAAAAAACCGACGGGAGCCATCGCTCTCGCCGGTTCAATGGTGGCGGAATTTCGCGAGTCAGGATCCGATCAGGCTCGGGTCACTTCCCAGCCGCGACGGTACTCAGTTTGGATCAAGTGGTTCGCCTCGGGGTGGTTGGTCACCTTGAGGCCAGGTCCGTCCCAATCGAGCGTTTTGCCTGATCGAATTGCAACGTTTCCCAGCAGGAACGCCTCGGTCAGCAGGCTCGCGACGTCGAAATTTGAGTAGGCAATCTCCGGCTTGCCGGCCTTGATCGCCTCGACCCACTCGTTTTTCATCCCTTGATCGCCGCCGCCGTTCACCGGGAGCTTCTCGGGGGTGTCGAAGTTCTTGCCTTCGCCCAGCGCTTCGGGATGAATCCGGAACTTGGCGCCGTAATCATTGGGCGAGTAAAGAATGCCCTTGTCACCCACGAGGATCGAGCCGCTGCCCGGCAGCCTCTCATCCTTCGAGAGAATCTTGGATTGAAGCTCTTCCGAGGGGAGGACGAGCTTGCCGTTCTTCTTCCCT
>JAYVYS010000164.1:0-3795 GCA_043784005.1 Isosphaeraceae bacterium | reverse complement strand
CAGCTTACTTCCACCATGCTGCGAGCCCATGTCGGCGTCAACCAGACCGACCTGGCGATGGCCGACATGGCGATGCTCGAAAAAGCCGGCGGGTCCGGCACGAGCCTGACGCAGCTCTACCTTGAGCTTGGCAAGTTGCTCGAAAAGGAAATGGAAGCCCTCAAGAAGAAGGGCGACGGCGGCGGCCTGAACCGCACGAAATCCGCCTACTTGAAATTTCTCGGGGCGCTTGCCGAGAGCAAGTCGGGACAGACGTTCGAGTCGCTCAAATGGGCTGGCGACAACATGCTGAAGCTTGGAAATTCAAAACAGGCCGAAGGCATCTATGATCAGATTCTCAAGCGAGGCGAAAAAGATCCGACCTTTCTCGGCGAGCCTGAAGGCGATCGCACCCTGTCCGTCAGGCTGAAGCTCGCCGGAGCGTATCGCAACCAGGGTAAGTTCGATGAGGCGGACAAGCTCATCACCCAACTGACCAAGAAGCGTCCGAAAGCGCTTGAGCCGCTGATGGAACGGGGATATCTCCTGGACGATAAGGCCGCCGCCAAGAAAGGCAAATGGGACGAGTCGTTCGTCCATTGGAAAGGGTTGGCCATGCGGCTCAGCAGCGCCCGCACCAAGCCCGTCGAATATTACGACGCCTGGTATCACGCCGCCATCGCCCTCAACAGCGAAGGTAAGTCGAAGGAAGCCAAGCAGACTCTCGCCAGCATCATGCGACTCTCCGCGAATGTGGGTGGACCGGAGATGAAGCGGAAATATAAAACGTTGATGGATCAGATCAAGTGAACTAATTTTCCTCGACTGGTCACGAGGCATTCATCCAAGATGATCGCGTACCAAGGAGCCTTCGGCGATGTCTTCGCGACGCATACTACCTTCCCGATCGTTGGCGATCGCCGTGCTTTTGGGTGCGACCGCACCGGCGTTTGGCGATGAGGTTGTCCTGATACCGGGCACGACCGTGAAGCAGGCGGCCGGTGGAAGAGTCCGGGGGGCGATTCAATCGGAAACCCCCGCCGAGATCGTCGTGAAACTGGGCGCGAACACGATCAATGTTCCGATCGATCAAGTGGTCTCGGTGCGATACGATGGTCAGCCCGCGTCGATGGCCCTCGCGGAGTCGAGCGAGGGGGGAGGACAGCTTGAGAAGTCCGCCGAGCTTTACAAAAAGGCCGCGACGGAAGCCGAGGGCAAGCCACTCATCGAGCAAGCCGCGAAGTTCAAGCAGGCTGACGTGACCACCGACGTGGCCCTGGCCGACCCTGGAAAAGCCGCCGAAGCCGTCGCGCTCCTGGACGCCTTTGTGAAGGCGTATCCGAACACCCGGCATACCCCGGCGGCCCTCGAAAACCTCGCCCGGTTGCAGCTTCAAAAAGGCGACTACTCGCAGGTGGAGAAGACGATCGCGTCAATGGAGAGGTTTCCTCGCGGAGCCGATCGCGCCGCGGTGCTTCGCGCCAAGGTGTCGGCCAAAAAGGGGGATTTCGCCCAATCGATCACCGAGCTGGACAAGCTCATCAAAGCATCCCCCGATGGCTCGGTGCGTCAACGCGAAGCGAAACTGGCCAAGGCGGAGAGTCTGGCGGGCCTCAAAAAGTATGGCGAGGCCGAGGCGGATCTTCGAGCCGCGATCAAGTCGCTTCCTCCCGAAGATGTCGCTGCGCAGTCCGCGGCCTACAACACTTTGGGAGACTGCCTTCGCGCCGCGGGCCGGCCAAAAGATGCACTTCTCGCATATCTTCATACCGATATCCTTTACTCCAAGGACAAGGAACAGCATCCGCGCGCCCTTGCCCAGATCGCCGTGATTTGGCGGGAACTGAAGCGAGACGATCGCGCCGATGAAGTTCAACAGCGTCTCAAACAGGAATACCCGCAAAGCCCCTGGACGAAGCCCGCTCGCGTCAATCCTTAAGTGTCGGTCAGGCCTTTTTTCGGTCCGAGATATCGTCGGCACTCTTGCCGCGTTAGGATGTGGAAAGCCTGGGGGCCGGCCGGCCCTTCCACCACTTCCTTTGGCCATGCCGGGAGAACAACGATGAGGATCGAACGAGGGTCGCTGTCGAGACGGGGGTTCATGGAACGATCGCTGGGGACGCTCGCGATTTCGGGGCTGCCGCTCTGGTATGCGCGGGAAGTCCTGGCGGGTCTGGAAGAAGCCCCCGCCAAGGATCGCAAGAAGATCGGTCCGAACGATCAGATCGTGATGGGAGCGATCGGCGTCGGCGGCATGGGGACCGGTGACTTGCGCGCCGCGAAGCGGCAGAATGGGGTCAAGTTCGTCGCGGTCTGCGACGTGGATGAGAGCCATCGCGCCAGCGCCGCGAAGATCGCCGGCGAAGACTGTGCCCAGTACAACGACTTCCGCGAAATGCTCTCGAAACACGATTTGGACGCCGTGACCATCGGCACGCCCGACCACTGGCACGCGCTCACGGCGATCGCCGCGATGAAGGCCGGATGCGACGTCTATTGCGAGAAACCGATGTCGCTGACGATCGGTGAAGGTCAAGCGATGGTGAAGGTCGCTCGCGCCAACGAGACGATCTTCCAGACCGGAAGCCAACAGCGCTCCGACGCGCGTTATCGACTGGCCTGCGAGCTTGTCCGCAACGGCCGGATCGGCAAGGTTCACACGGTCGAGGCCAGGATCGGTGATAACCCGCTGGAAGGCCCGTTCGCAACGTCCGAGGTACCGAAAGGCCTGGATTGGGATTTCTGGCAAGGGCAGACGCCCGACGTTCCCTACACGACAGAACGGTGTCATGGCTTGTTCCGCTGGTGGAGCGAATACAGCGGCGGCAAGTTGACCGACTGGGGCGCGCACCATAACGACATCGCTCAGTGGGGTCTCGGCAAAGATGAAACCGGTCCCGTCTCCGTGACGGCATCGGGGAGCGACCCGGTGAAAAAGCCCAACAGCTACAACATGGCACCTCACTTCGCCGTGACCTACACGTATGCCGACGGCACAAACCTTATCACCACCAGCGACGGTGAAAACGGCAACCGTTTCATCGGCGACAAGGGCTGGATCTTCGTGAGCCGAGACCGGATTGAGGCCAGCGATCGAAAGTTGATCGATGAGCCGCTCTCAGACAACGCGACCCGGCTGTACGTGTCTAAGAATCATATGACGAATTTTATCGAAGGGATTCGGACGCGAACACGGCCGATCTGCGACGTGGCGATCGGACATCGCTCGGCCACCGTCTGCCACATCGGCAACATCTCGCTTAAACTGGGAATCCCACTGGAATGGGACCCGACCGACGAGAAATTCGTGGGGCCTCGCGCGGAGAAAGCGAACGCGATGATCCATCGCGAGATGAGGTCGCCCTGGAAGCTGGAGGTCTGAATCCGCGAGTCTGAACGACCCTGAGACTTCGTAGGCCCACCATCGTCGCATACGTGGTGGGCCTCGAAGACTCGACCCCAACCTACGACAAGCTCAATCGTTTTGCCTTCTCGCTTTCCGGATCGCGAGTGTCCCGGTGAACCAGAGCAGAACGCCGACCCCGAAGACGATCGGGAGGATGACGTTCGGGTCCAATCCGGATTGCTTCCAGAACGGGACTTGACCGCGGTGGGTGGCAAGCATCAAAAGCATGCTTACCGCCTCGAAGAGCAGTCCCGCCCGCCGGAAAGTTCGTCCGCTCGCCTCCGTCATCTCAACCTTCCCCACGGGGCGCTGCTCAAGCAGGGTTTATGCGAGTCGCGTCGCGTCGCGTCTCCGATTTGTCAAGGCGGACACGTCGAGAGTGATCTCGACGAGCCCGCCTTTAGAATGGA